>UQZE01000116.1 GCA_900545325.1 uncultured Eubacteriales bacterium | reverse complement strand
ACGCTTGCCACCTACGTATTACCGCGGCTGCTGGCACGTAGTTAGCCGTGGCTTGCTCTTGGGGTACCGTCATTGTTTTCGTCCCCCATCACAGAACTTTACAATCCGAAGACCTTCATCATTCACGCGGTGTTGCTGGGTCAGAGTTGCCTCCATTGCCCAATATTCCCTACTGCTGCCTCCCGTAGGAGTCTGGACCGTGTCTCAGTTCCAATGTGGCCGATCACCCTCTCAGGTCGGCTAACCATCGTCGACTTGGTAGTCCGTTACACTACCAACTATCTAATGGTACGCGAGCCCATCCACATCCGATAAATCTTTTACCCCTGAGAGATGCCTCTCTGTGGTCTTATGCGGTATTAGCACACATTTCTATGTGTTATTCCCCAGATGTGGGCAGGTTGCTCACGCGTTACTCACCCGTCCGCCGCTAACTATAGGAGCAAGCCCCTATAGTCCGCTCGACTTGCATGTATTAAGCACACCGCCAGCGTTCGTCCTGAGCCAGAATCAAACTCTTGAGTTTAATTTCTTAAAGCTGAACCTTTCGGTTCAACCGCTCTAACAATTTTTGTTGTTGTCATTTACTGACTGTTTTTATAAAGTACATAATGCACTCAAATTATTGACAGAAACGTTTCAAAATAGCTTGTATTTTGTCTTATTTCCTTCTATTCAATTTTTAATCTGCGTAATGCTGAAATCGTTCAGCGTGCCGTCCCTTGCGACAGCTTACTCATATTACCATATCCTTTTCATAAAGTCAAGCATTTTTCAAATGTTTTTTAACTTTTTTTCGAGATTTTTTTCGGAAGTTTTTTCGCCACAATATGTAGCGTTTTCCATATGTTTTCACATACTAAAACTTACCTTTCCGCGTTTAGCAACGCGGCCGATCTCTCTTGGGAATTTGGTTTTTTGTAAGCTCCGTTTCGCACAGAACATTGCCTATTATACATATTACGCCAAAGAATGTCAAGCGAATTTTTCAAAATTTTCAAAGTTTTTTTAAAATTCGACATTCTCTGCCCGTACGGCCGACTTGTCCCCCTGCCCGTACATAATCATTATATATATAACGGGCTCCGCGAGTTCCCGCGGCGGATGTTTTCCGTGCGGAAAAACTCAGGAAAAGACCGCTTTTTCTATCACGCCGCCGCCGATACATTTTTCTCCGTCGTAAAAAACGGCGAACTGTCCCTCGGTGATGGCCCGCTGCTTTTCGTCGAAAGCCACTTCGATCTTATCGGGCAAAATACGCACCGTACACCCCTGTTCGGGCTGGCGGTAACGGAATTTCGCCGTGCAGCGGAACTCCTTTTTTTCGGGCGGACGCGGGATCCAGTTCGTTTCCTTCATTTCCAGTCCCGCGGAATACAGCCTTTCCTCGCTGCCGTGCGCCACGTAAAGAATATTTTCCTTCAAGTCCTTTTCGACGACGAACCATCGCCCTTCATCCCCTTTCTGCCCGCCGATATTGAGCCCCTTGCGCTGTCCTATGGTATAATACATCATTCCGTTATGCTCGCCGAGCACCTTGCCGTCGTAAGTTTTGATAAGCCCCTTTTTCGCGGGAATATAATTTTGCAAGAATTGTCTGAAATTTCTTTCTCCTATAAAACAGATGCCCGTGCTGTCCTTTTTCGCCGCCGTCGCCAGGCCGTTTTCCTCCGCGATCCTGCGCACCTCCCCCTTTTCCAGCCCGCCGAGCGGAAAGAGCACGTTTTCGAGCTGACGCTGGCTCAGCTGATTGAGGAAATAAGTCTGATCCTTATTCCCGTCTTTCGCTTTGAGAAGATAATGCACTTCTCCCTCGTGGCGTATACCGCAGTAATGCCCCGTGGCGATAAAGTCCGCGCCAAGACGTTCCGCATACCGTTTGAACGGCCCGAATTTTATCTCGCGGTTGCACAGCACGTCGGGATTGGGCGTCCGCCCCGCGTTATATTCCCTGAGAAAATACGAAAACACTCTGTCCATATATTCTTTGGCAAAATTTACCGTGTAATACGGAATACCCAGCAGGTTTGCGACGCGGCGAACGTCCGCATAGTCCTCCTCCGCGGTGCAGCAGCCGTTTTCGTCCGTTTCCTCCCAGTTCTGCATAAACAGGCCGATGACGTTGAAACCCTGTTCTTTCAATAAAAGCGCGGCGACCGACGAGTCCACCCCGCCGCTCATGCCGACTACCGCAGTTTTTTTCATGATATACTCCTTTTGTTGTTCTATTTTAATACATTTGCGCATATTTGGCAAGCGTTTGTCCGCCGCAAGAAGGCGCGGGAAAGGCAAATGCCTGTACCTTTTTTCAAGTTTTTTGCACATATCGATAAAAAGCCTTGATTTTTTGCCGTATTTATAATATAATAATAAACAAATATATTTTTCAGGAGGAATTCTATTTATCATGCCTGACGACGCAGGCCATTTACTGCTGGCGGCTCCCGGCAGTACCGTTCCGTTACTGATAGCGATCGTTGTATTGCTGCTGTTATCGGGTTTCTTTTCTTCGATGGAAACAGCTTATTCCTGTTCCAACAAGCTCAAACTCAAAACGATGAGCGCAAACGGCAACAAGCGCGCGGGAAAAACGCTCGCCCTTGCCGAAAAATACGACAGTCTGCTTTCGACGATCCTCGTCGGAAACAATATCGTCAACATCACGACCTCTACGCTTTCGGGCATATTGTTCGGATTTCTTATCGCAAACCAGGCGACATCCGCCACCGTGTCCACGGTGATCACGACGATTGCCGTGCTGATCGTCGGCGAAATCACGCCGAAGATGATCGCGAACGTATACCCCGAAAAATTCGCCATGGCGGGATATCCCGTCCTAATGTTTTTCAAGGTGCTGCTATATCCCGTAAATATCATTTTTTCGGGATACAAATGGCTGCTGGCGAAGATGTTCAAACTGAAAAACGACTCCATCGTTACCGAAGACGAGATCATGACGATGGTCGAGGAAGCGCAGGTCGGTGGAACGCTGAAACAGGACGAAACAAAGCTGATCCGCTCGGTCATAGAATTCGACGATCTGGAAGTCGTGGACATTCTTATACCGCGCGTGAACATTACCGCGATCGAACTCGGCACGCCGTTAGACAAGATAAAGGATATTTTCGACGACGAGGGATATTCCCGTATCCCCGTATATAAAGGCAGTATCGACACCATCGTCGGCATACTGCACGAAAAGGATTTTTTCCAGGCCTATCTCAAAGGAAAAAAGGATATTTCTTCCTTTCTGCAGAGCGTGGTCTATACGACCGAGCACATTAAAATTTCCGTGCTTTTAAAACAGCTGCAGAAAAAGAAAGCGCATATGGCCATCGTTCTCGACGAATACGGCGGGACGAGCGGCATAGTAACGCTGGAGGACATTCTGGAAGAACTCGTAGGCGAGATCTGGGACGAACACGACGAGGAAGTTACCTGGTGCCGCCCCGTGGACGAAAACACCACGATATTCGACGCGAACACCTCCCTCCTCGACCTATTGGAATATTACGACATCGACACGGACGAATACAGGAACTACGACGCGAGCACCATCAGCGGCTGGGTGATCGAGCAGCTGGGCGGCATACCCGCGGTAGGCAAAAAATTCGAATATAATCATTTGGAAATAGAGATAACCAAGTCCACGGTAAAAAAGGTGTTAGAGATAAAAGTTACAAAAAAGCCCGAAGAAAAGCCGGAACCGGATAAAAAGAGCGACAAAAAACTTTTGCACCTTTTCAAAAACGAAGACGAAAAACCTCAGGATTAAAAGGACGGCGGCAGACGCAGGTCTGCCGCCGCACATAACGCATCCGTAGCGCAATTGGATAGAGTGTCGGCCTCCGACGCCGAAGGTTGTGGGTTCGATTCCCGCCGGGTGCACCAACAAAAGAGCAGATGTATACAACATCTGCTCTTTTTCTGTAAAAAGGCCTTTGATCATACGCCGAAAAGCGCGTCTATTCTCTCTTTCAGCAAACGCTTGTCCGTTGCCGCACGCAATATTCTGTGCGGGCCGTTCCCCCCTTCTTTAAATTCCGTCTGCCCTTGCCCGTTCACCTTTACGCGCCCGCGCGGCGAAAGGCAAAACTCACTCCCCGCGCCTCGGACGGCATACATCACGGTCAGTATGTCCCAGCTCGGACGTCCGCCCCCGCAGAACAGCTTATACGCATATCCCACGGGATCTTCTTTATCTTTTTCCGCCAGTTTTTCCAACGTAATCACATCGTAACCGAGCAGAAAATCGCAGAAAACGACGTCCGCAGGACACAGTTCGAGGGCGCGGACGCTGTCCGGAACCGCCGTGGCGATATTGAATTCCGCCGTATACGGCGCGCCGTTGAACATGATGCTCTTTTCGCCGAACATGCCCCCCATTACGACAACTTCGCCGACCTTTCTGCGAACGAGTTCCGCGCCGTCCGCTCCAAACTCGTCCGCTTTGGATTCCAAAAGCGCTCTGAGGTCGTTCAGTTGGCCGATACAGACTATTTTCACGCTTTTATCCGCGCTTTCCGCAAGCTTCCGCCGCATCAGCGCGACGGCCTCTTCCCGCCTTTTACCCCTGACCGCGCCGAAACGTTCGGCAACGGCGCGGCAGTAGGACGCGGGATTTGCGGGAAATCCCGCGCCGCGGTAAACGCCGACATCCGCGGAAACGCCGTTTGCCGCCGCGATGGCGTCTATGCAATCCGCAGCATAGGCGTCCGCCGTGTTTACGGTGAAACACAGCAGGCCGCAATCCCCCGCCGCTGCGTACCGGCAAGCCAGAGCGACCGCCGCCGCGTCGTCGCAGTCGTTTCCGATGTCCGTATCAATGATCAAATCCCACATAAAATCCCCGTTGCAATTTAAGTTCGGTCTTCCTTCTTTTTTTTCAGTATCAAGCCGATAACGGCCGCCGCACCCGCCGTCAGTCCGACGGGAAGAACGCCCGCAACGCTGCCGCTGCAACCGCAGCCTCCTCTGCCGCCCGACGATTCCGACACGGTGATGCGGAACGTCTTTTTGTCCGATTGCGTGCCGTCCTCGTTCTGCGAAGAATACGTTACGATATACACGCCCGTTTTATCGGGGGTAAAGCTGTTGTCGGTAAGGACTATATCCTTGGTATAAGGATCCTCCACCTCGATCTTTACGGCGCAGTCGTTTCCGAGCGAATCCGTCGCGCTGCCTGCGGGCAGGGTTATCTTCCCGCCGACTTTTCCCGTTTCGGGCACGCCGCTCACGTTCAGAACGAAACCGCGAACTACGTCGACTTCCGTTTCGGCCGAGGTGTAGCTGTTTCCCGCAAGATCGGTCGCCGTAACGGAGATTTTATTTTTACCCGTTTCGGAAAAGACGATATTTTCCAGGCCGTCGAAAGTCCGTTCCGCACCCGACGGGGCGGTTACGTTGACTTTGTAGCTCAGGCGTTCATAACAGAGCACGTCGCTCGCGTAATCGCAGTATAGCGGCTGCGTGGCGCTCTCGCGCGGACTTCCCTTGATCTCCACCGCGTATTCTCTGCCCATGTATATTTCCGCATTGCTTTTAAGTTTTACGGGCGCCACGTACGGCGCCCCGGTGTCCTGCAGGACACCGCCTTCGTTCGCAAGCGACTGTCCGTTGACCTCGGTAACGATCACCTTGCTCATGGCGTTCGGCGCGTGTTCGGGGCAGGCGCTTTCGTCCTCGTCGAATTCTTCGGTATGCTGGGCGGACAGTCGGAAATATACCTGCACCGTTTCGCACTCGTTGCCTTCGGGATTGAAGGTTGCGTCAAGCGTATTCTTTACGTCCTGCCCGTTTTTCACCGAACCCGAAACGGTCAGTAGCGGACCCGTGGTATCCCAGTCTCCCCAGTAGCCTTTGAAAAAGTCTTCGGTATTGAACGCGACGTAAAATTCATTGTTTTCCCGCATGGCGCCCTTTACCCAGATCCCCTCGGCGACTTCGTTCGGATTGCTTTCCGCCGTCTTGTCGTGCAGATCCCCCGAGGTTATGCGCGCCGAAACGTTGGTGGAATTCACCGCCTTGCCAGAATCGCCCCACAGTCTTAAAACGGCTTTTCCGCTGTTCGTATAGCTCTCCACGATTACGTCCAGAATATACTTGCTGTACATGTTGCCGTTTTCGGAAAGGTAGTTTTCGCTGTCGTTTTCATAAACGGGCACCTTGAACTTCATGCTGAACTCCCCGCCGTCCGCCACGTTGAAGAACATGCGGAAACCGCCGCCGGCCCATTGCCCCGCGTAGATCGCGAGGCCTTCGTCCACCCATTCGCTGGACTGCGCCCATTGAACGATGCGGGACGCGTCTCCCTCCACCGACCGATCCGACGCTACTGCGCCTGCTCCGACCGCGAGGGACAGCGACAATACCGCCGCCACCGACGCGAGCCCCAGCCTCTTTTTCATACTCATGCATTTATCCTCCTAAAAATTATTTCTCTTTTCATTCCGCCTTGACGCGGCAAAGTCTGCCGTCCAACAGATACGCAGATCGGAAGAGC
>UQZE01000115.1 GCA_900545325.1 uncultured Eubacteriales bacterium | reverse complement strand
AGGTGAGCGCGGGATAGACCTTCAGCCCGTCCGCCTCCGCTCTTCTGAATACGCGCGTCGCGTCCGCCTCCGCGGTCATGCTCATGACGTTGCGCATGTTTTCCATAAAATAAGTATAGAGCGGAGCCCGCTCCCAGGTATCTAAATTTATCTTTTCAAATTCCATATCAGCCTCCCGAAAAAAATATTTTTAACGGAAGGCGGCCGCAAGTCCCTTTTTCATGCGTTTCCTCCTTATTCGGGCATTTCCATCTTGTCGTTTTCCGTAAGATTGCGGATCACGCGGCAGGGCACGCCCGCGGCGAACACCCCCGCGGGAACGTCGCGCGTTACCACGCTGCCAGCGCCGATCACGCTTCCCCTGCCGATGGTAACGCCGCCCGTGATCGTTACGCACGAGGCGATCCATACGTCGTCCTCCACCGTGATGGGGCGGGCGTATTCGTAATCGTACGGCGTACCGTCCGCCGCCGTGCGCATGTTTCTGTCGGCGGGCAGCAGCGGATGGACGGGCGTGGCGAACGTAACGTTCGGCCCGCACATCACGTTGTTTCCGATACGCACTTCCGCGCAGTCGAGCACCGTCAGGTTATAGTTTGCGAAAAAATTCTCGCCCAAGTACGTGTTGCATCCGTAATCGAAACGAACGGGCGGTTCCATGCCGAAATTCCTGCCGCAGCCGCCGAGCAGGGAACGCATGAGCGCTTTCCGCTTTTCCCCGTCCTCCACGGCGCAGTCGTTGTATTCCCTTACCGTCTTTTTTGCGCACGCGTTGAGCGCGGCAAGTTCCCGGTCCGCGGAAGTATATATCAGTCCCGCCAGCATTTTTTCTCTTTCCGTCATATCTGCCTCCTCCTCATTTCGGCAGGCGCACGGTAAACGTGCTGCCGACGTTCGGTTCGCTTTTCACTTCTATCGTGCCGTCGCAGAGGCGCACGATGCGTTCCGCGATGGCGAGTCCCAGCCCCAAACCCTTGGAGGAATGGGATTTATCGCCCTGGTAATATTTTTCAAAGATGTGCGCGAGCGTTTCCTCGTCCATGCCCGCGCCCGTGTCGCTCACCGTCACTACGACGTCGGCGCCGTCCTCCGCCACGCCGAGCTTTATCTCTCCGCCGCGCGGGGTATATTTTATGGCGTTGGAAATTAGATTGTACCACACTTCCTGCATGAGCGCCTGATTACCGTTGTACGCGACGTCGCGGATTTCGCCGCCGTCCACGTTGATGTTCTTGCCGCCCCACTCGCCCGAAAGCAGAATGACCGACTGGCGGAGCTGTTCCCCGATGTCGTATTCCTCTTTATCCACAACGATGGACTGCGCGTCCAGCTTGCTCATAAGCATGGTACTGTTCGCAAGCGCGGCCAGCCGTTTGGACTCGTCCGCAATGAGCTGCAGATAGCCGTTGCGCTCGTCCTCGGTAACGTCGTTTTCCATGAGCAGGCGGGCAAAGCCGTTGATGGAAGTGATGGGCGTTCTCAGTTCGTGCGCGTAATTGTTGAGAAAGTCGTTTTTCAGCATTTCCACGTTTTCCAGCTCCGCGCACATCTTGTTGAAATCGACGTACACTTCGCCCAGCGGACCGCCCTTTCCCTCGTCCAGCCTGACGGAAAAATCGCCGTCCGAAACCTTGCGCATGCCCTCGGAGAGCACAAACACGTATTTATATACGTATTTGGACATGATGTAATTGAGCAGTCCTAGGACCACGCACATCGGGATAAGAATGGCGAACAGCGTTAAATTTACGCTGTCCGTGCCTGCGATCTTCGCCATGACGTCCACAAACACGTAGGAACCGATGGTCGCCAGCACGATAAACACGGTCTGAACCACGAGCATTTTGAAAATGCGGCGCTTCGTTTCGTTGACCGCGCGTTGTCTGCGTTTTTTCATGCGTCCCCCCTGACGACCGCCTTATAGCCTATGCCCTTGACGGAAACGATTTCGAATTCCGCGATCTTCTGCGTCTTGTTGCGCAGTTTGGAAACGTGCACCTTGATGGTATCGTCCCCGCTGGGCGTGGCGATGCCCCACACGTCGTCGAGGAGCTGATTTTTTGTGAATATCCTGTTGGGATAGGAAAGCAGCTTGAACAAGAGGTCGAATTCCTTGCGGGTAAGCTCTATGTTTTCGCCGTTATACTCCGCACGGTAGCTTTCCGAATCGATCACCAGCCCGCCGATGCGCAGTTTGCGCGCATCCGAAATCTGGTACCGCCTGAGCACCGCCTTGATACGCCAAAGCAGTTCGCTGTAATCGATGGGCTTGACCATATAATCGTCCACGCCCGAGGAAAACCCCTCTATTTTATCCTCCGTGGATTGCTTTGCCGTCATAAAGATAATGGGCACTTCGCTCCCCTCGTCCCGCAGGGCCTTCGCCATTTCGTAACCGTCCATCACGGGCATCATAATGTCCGACAGGATAAGGTCCACGTGTTTATCGTAAATGACGGAAAGCGCCTCCCTGCCGTTGGCCGCGGTCAGCGTGTTGTAAAACCGTTTCAGGTTCGCCTCGGTCAGAAGTCTTGCGTTCGCGTCGTCTTCCACTATGAGAATGGTAGCCATGTCTTTCTCCTTTTCGTTATTGTATCACAAACGGGCGTTTTTTCAAACGTTTTTTTATAATTTACCCCGCAACGGTTAATTTAACGTAAAAGGCGCCCGCACGGGACGCCTTTTCTCTCCGCGGGCGCATTAAGAGAGCGTGCCCACGATCTTTTGAATTTTTTCCAGCTCTTTCTGCGGCGAATGCCACCAGTTCGTGCTCCAGATGCGGTGGAGGTTCCAGCCTCGGCTTTCGAGATATTCCTGCCTGTGCACGTCGCGGTCGCGCGCAGAATCGGGCGTTTCGTAAAGGTGGGAGTCGCACTCTATGCCGAGAATGTATTTCCCCTGCGCGCGGATGGCGAGGTCTATGCTGTATCCGCCGATCCCGACGTTTTTATCCACTTCGAAACCGCATTTCACAAGCCCGTCGTACACTTCTTCGACAAAGGGCGAATCGTACGCCGCAGCCGCGGCGGACTGCGTTCTCACGTCGCAGAGCGACAAAAGGATTTCGTGCGCCACGGCCTTTCTGCCCGCGCTGACCGCCTCCGCGTATTCGAGGTATTTCTTGAAGATCTTCGGCCCCTCGCTCTGCAGGTCGCCTACGTAGAGATCGGCACTCGAAATCGAGGTTACGATATAAATTTTTTCCTTTGCGCGGGAGATCGCCACGTTGAGACGGTTTTCCCCGCCGCGCTGGTTGAGCCACCCGAAATTTCTGACCACCTTGCCCTGTTCGTTTTTTGCGTAGGCGAGCGAAAAGATGATGACGTCGCGCTCGTCGCCCTGCACGTTTTCGATATTTTTGACGAAAAGGCCTATGTCCTCGCCGTTGCGTTTTCTGTTCCATTCCTTGTTGCAGCGCAGGGCAAAGTCCTTGTCTTTCGCGCATTCCTCGTCGATAACGTCCATAATGAGGTCTTTCTGCGCGGAGTTGAACGTGATCACGCCGACCGTCTGTTCGTTCTGCCGCGTTTTCAAAAAGTTTTTCAAAAGCTGCACCACGGTCTTGGCTTCCGCGGAATTGCTCCTGTCCTGCCAGCGGCCGTTTTTGACTTTTATCACCTCTATGGGCGGTTTCGCGGGTTGTTCCGTGTTGGGCGAAATGGTCAGCCTGCCGTGATAGAAAGCATAGTTGGAAAAGGCGATGAGTTCTTCGTATTTCGAACGGTAATGGAAGTCGAGCAGCACCTCGTTGTACTTGAAACGCGCGAGGTCCAGGAGGCTTTCTTCCTCCAAAGCGGCGTTGCTTTCGGGATCGTCGTCGAATTCGTCCTCCGTTTCAAAGCGGCCGAATCCGAGGCTGGACGGACGCAGCTGTTTATGGTCGCCCGCGATAACCACCTTTTTCGCCCGCTGAATGGCGGGCACGCCCTTTTCCACGTACAGCTGGGAGGCTTCGTCGAAAATGACGAGGTCAAACATGCCGTTGTCGAGCGGCAGGCTTTCGGAAACGACTTCGGGCGTCATCAGCCATATCTTCACGCCGCGGAACAGCTCGAAGGAAAACTTGCCTATAAAGCGCTGCACGCTCATGCGCCGCTTGCTCTCCACGTTGCGTTTCATTTCGCCGAAACGCTTGGAAAGCGCAACGTTCTTTTCGTATACGTTTTTAAGATACTGCTTGAATTTTTCCTGGGTAAAGCGTTTCTTTTTCTCTATATACTTGCTGATCATACCCACGATGAGCTTGTAATTCTGGATATGCGCGAGCACGGCCTTGTTTTCCGCCTCGAAAGCGTCGATATGTTTTAAAACCACGTAATCGAACACGTTGCGGCTGCCGTCCTTCATGGAAACGCCCGTCTTTTCCGCGATATTGTTCACCGATTCGATGTAGCGCTTTTCGCTTTCCGTCAGGGAATCGTACAGCGGGCGGATGAGCGCGAAACGCTCGTAGGAAACGAGCCCGTCCATGAGGTGCGCGGGCGAAATGAAAAACTCCTTCACCCCGTGTCTTTTGACGAAACAGAGCGACATGACTTCCCTGATCTTTTTCTTGACCGCTTTCTTTTTGAAAGGCTTTGCCAGAAAAAACGTTTCGCTGTATTCTTTTTTGAGCGCGATAAGCTGGGCGCAGAGTTTGAGCGGCTCCGCGAGTTCCAGCCTGCCGATATTGTTTTTCACTTTGAGCAGCCACGGAAAGGACTGCAAAAGATTGAAATATTCCTTGAGCTGACCGAGGTATATCTCGTCCGAAAACTTATCGCGTATATTTTTAAGCGAAGGATACTGCACGCCTTCGAGCGCGGGATCCACTTCGTTTTCATAGCCGACCGACTGAACGAGGTAATTGCTTAAAAACACGTTGTGCGGATTTTCCTGATATATTTTATACATCGGCACGCCGAGTTTTTCGTCCCGTTCGTAGAGTTTGGCGGCGATATCCTCTAAGTCCTTGACGTTGGAATCGATTTCCGCCACCGTCTGCTGATAGGCGGCCTCGTCGAAGTAATAGCGCTCGTCCGAATAGAGAAGATTGAACATCTGGGAATAGAAAAATTCCTTATCCTTGATGTCGCTGACGAACAGCGCGTATCTGGATAGTTCGCCCAAGCGCGAATAGATGACGTCGAGCGCGGCCTTTTTCTGCGACACCATGAGCACGTTATGCCCCTTGAGCACGGTATCGACGATCAGGCTGGTGATGGTCTGCGATTTGCCCGTGCCCGGCGGCCCCTGAATAACCAGTTCGTCGCACTTGGAAACGCTGACGATCGCGTTTTCCTGCGAGGCGTTCAGGGCGTTGATGTAATCGATATCCTTTTCGCAGTAGCCCGCCGCCCGCTTTTCGCGGTCGGGAAAGCGGAAGTCGTCCGAATAATAGTCTATGTCCTCGGAATTTTCCAGAAGTTCGCTCAGCAGTTTATTGATCTCGTCCTTATCGATAATCTCTTTGAAATCCTTTTGCAAAGCGCTCGAACACATGGAAAATTTGCCCAGAACGGCGTTGTTGTTCAGATGATATTCGCCCTTGGCGAATTTGGGAAACGTCCCCTCCTTATATTCCGCAAACGCGGAAAATTTAGGCAGTTCCGCCTCGAAGCGGATCCCGGCCTCCCCGTAATAGGCCTGCAGGTCGGCAATGAACGTATCCTTGACCTCCTCTATCACGGGATTGGGCAGTTCCCTGTTCAGTCCCGAAAACTTGTACTGCGTCAAAATAAGATTGTTGTTGTACAGTACGTCGCGGCTCTCGTCGAGCTTTATGTACACGTTTTCGTTGTCGCGTTCGAGGGAAACGGGGAACAGCGCGAGGGGAGCGCGGATATTGAAGTCCTCGCCCGACATGCGCCCGATAACGTAGGGATAGCCCACATATAAATCGTTCTGACCGCTCTCGCGCACGTCCTTCGTAACTTCGCGCATGAGCGTCAGCAGCTTTTTGAATTTGTTAATTTTCGCGGGCGTATCGGCATAGTCTATCTCGCTCAGCTTAAAGCTCTTCGCGCGCGATTTTCCCGTGAGATATTCGATGAGCGGGGGCAGCTGACGGCCGTACAGGTCGTAGGCGTATTTGTCGTAAAGCTTGCTCATGTAAAGCAGGCGGTTGCGCTTATTGATGTTGACCAGCCTGCTTTCGAGGTTTTTGAGCGTTTTTCTCACGTCGTCCGTGATCTTCGCGCTCGACGCGCTCTCCTTATGATATCTGTCCAGCACCTGCATGAACGCCGCGCCGTACTTCTCCTGAAAAGTCTTGCCCAGCCCCGAAATATATTGCAGCTCTTCCTGCCGTTTGGGTGCGTTGGCCGCGATCAGCCGCACCGCTTCGTCCGAACAGACGGCGGGCGTACGCCCTCCCGAAGCGAATTTCTTTTTTAAATGATTCCTCACCTTGATCAGTTCGTCGTAAAGTTCCTGTTGCGTCATTGTACGTCCTCTTTCGGCATATTCATTTTTATTCTATCACACCCCCGCGCAAAAATCAAACGATTGTTTCCTTTTCCCGTTTTCCTTTTTTTGCCGAAAAAAAGGTTTCCGCGAGAAACGGAAACCTTTTTCTATTATTTCAGCATGAAACTGTCTTTAAGAAATCGAGCACTTCCCGAAGGTAGGGCAGGGAGGGCACGGCTCCCTTC
>UQZE01000114.1 GCA_900545325.1 uncultured Eubacteriales bacterium | reverse complement strand
TTCCCTGAAATTTTATATCTTCCGTCCAACTGGTACAAGTATACCATAATTTTTATGAAAAGTAAAATCAATAACGGGAATTATTCTATATATTTACGCATAAATAAGCGGTAATTAAACATACTGTCAGCGATGAAGAAATGTGCCGCGGTCTGCGCTTTTTGCGCTTTTATAATTTTATCCGCATGTTCGTTTTCCGCGCCCCTGCGGGCGGCGGCCATGCCCTTTTACGGGCTGGATCCGCAGCCGCTCGTGCTGCGCGCGGAATTTACCACGGACTATTCCAAGTCCGCCGCGGACAGAAAACACAACGTGGCGCTGGCGGCTAAGTCGCTGAGCGACGCGCTCGTCGCGCCCGGCGAGGAATTTTCCTTTAACCGCCGCGTGGGGGAACGCACGAAGGCGCGGGGATACAAGGAGGCGAAGATCATCGTCGGCGGCGAATTCGTGGAGGGCGTCGGCGGGGGCGTGTGCCAGGTTTCGACAACGCTCTACAACGCCGCGCTACTCGCGGGATTGCGGATTACGGAATGTCATCCGCACAGCCTGCAGGTGAGCTATGTGAAGCCGAGCTTCGACGCGATGGTGAGCTACTACACCGCCGATCTGAAGTTCGTGAACGATACGAAAAATCCCATGTATCTGAAAACGAGCGCGGACGGAAACAAACTGACGGTGCGCATATACGGTGAAAAACTGAAAGGACGCGTCGTGCTGGAAAGCCGCGTGGTGGAGACGTTCGCGCCCGAAGAAACGCTCATCGTGGACGAAAAAGGGGAATTTCCCGAACTGAAAAAGGGAGAAAGGCTCGTGGTCGGTTACGGCAAGGACGGCGTGAAAAGCGAAGGGTACGCGCTGTTTTTTGCGGAAAACGGAACGCTGCTTTCCAAAAAGAAAATTCGCAAAGACCGATATAATTCCATTGCGCGCATCGTCGTGGAGGGGACGGCCGAGCCCGATCCGCCGGCCGGCGCCGAAGAAGAAACGCCCTCCGCCCTGCGGTATTCGATCTCAACGCTTAAATTAAGGGGGACGTCATGAGGTTTTTAAGGTTCGGCGCGATCGCGCTCGAGTTTGCGCTGCTCATCGCCGCGTCGGTGTTTTTCAGCCGTTGGTTTTATCTGAGCCTTATTTTCCGCGCGCTATCCGTTGTGCTCTGCGTAGTCGTGCTGAATACCGAAATGAACGACGCGTATAAGACGTTATACGTCCTTCTTCTGTGCATGTTTCCGCTTTTCGGAGCGATCGTCTGCGGCGTCATGCAGCTCGGAAAGTGGCGTGCGGCGCGCAGGAGCAGGCGGACGGACGAGGAATATTCAAAGACGGGGAACTATCTGGCCTCGCAGTTCGGCGCCGAGGCGTACGCCGCCGAGAATATCCGTTATTTCGATAACGGCAGGGAGTTTTTCGAAGCGCTCATCGCGGACATAGACAAGGCGAAGCGGTTTGTGTTTTTGCAGTTTTACATCGTAAAAGCGGGCGTTCTGCAAAAAAAACTTTTTTCCGCCATGAAAAACGCCGTCGCGCGGGGCGCGGAGGTCAGACTGCTGTACGACGGGTTCGGTTCGGGCGGCTTTGAAAAAGAGATCAAGGCGTTCGCAGCGGAAACGGGGGTAACGTGCAGGTGTTTTAACAAAATAGGGCTGTTTTTCAAAGGCGGCGTCAATAACCGCAACCACAGCAAAAGCGCCGTAATCGACGGCGTGAAGGGGTATGTCGGCGGCGTGAACGTCGGCGACGAATATTTCGGCGAGGACCTGCGCTGCGGGATATGGAAAGACGGCGGAATGAGTTACGAAGGGCGGGCGGTCAACGCCCTCACCGAGGGGTTTTTCACCGCCTACGATTTCGGCCGCCGCAAAAAGGAACGTTACGAACGGTATCTGAACAGGGCGAAACCTGCCGCGGACGGCGGGGAACTGCGCACCTTCGTATCCGCGCCCACGCGGGGCGTGAGCAGGCTTGCTGAGGTCTATAAAACGCTCGTGTACAACGCGAAAAAGAGCGTTGTCATATCCACGCCCTATCTTATTCCCGACGACGGCGTATCGTCCGCGCTGGCCGCGGCGGCGGCGCGGGGCGTGGAGGTGAGCGTGGTCATTCCCGGAATCCCCGATAAAAAGACGGTGTACGCCGTTACGCTTTCCGTCGCGGAAAAGCTGAAAAAACGCGGGGTGAACGTGCTGAAATACAAAAAAGGATTCATCCATGCGAAAAACACCGCCGTGGACGGCCGTTACGCGGTGTGCGGTTCGGGCAATCTCGATTACCGCAGCATGTACCTTCACTTTGAAACGGGGGTATTCGTGAAGAGCGCTAAACTTGCAAAGACGGTCGAGCGGGACATTCTCAAAGACGCCGCGCCCTATGAGGAAAAGGCCGCGGGCGTAAAGGGGAAGCTTTTGAAGGTGTTCGCGCCGATGATGTAGAGGCCGCCGCGAAAAAAATCGTACAGAACAGCTTTCTTTCGCTGTTCGATACAATTATAAAACTTTACGCGGGCGCAAAAAAAGCGTAAAATTTTCAGATATAAATTTGACATTTGGGAAAAATTGTGATATGCTATTTTAGCATTAAAACCAAATCTATGCGTTTCGGTCGCGGAGAAATACCCAAGAGGCCGAAGGGGCTCCCCTGCTAAGGGAGTAGTACGTTAACGCGTAGCGAGGGTTCAAATCCCTCTTTCTCCGCCACGGAAAGGCGGCGTCCGAAAACGGCGCCGCCTTTTTGTTTTTTTGCGGCGCGATTCGTTTGACAAGGGCGCGGTTTTGTGATAACATAAATAAAAACACAAAGAGGATTTTTTCGGAGAATGGACGACGGCACCGGGGACACAGGCCCCGCCCCTAGTTATAAAATCGAATAAATTGCACAAGACATAACCGTATACGGCTATGTCTTTTTGTGTTTTTTGAAAAACTATATTTTAAGGAGTTATATGGAAGGTCACGAACGTAAGCCTTGGCACGCGATGTCGGTTTCCGATGTGGAACGCGCTCTTTCCACGAGCGAAGAAGGACTGAGCGACGCCGAGGCGGCAAAGAGGTTGCAGGAGTATGGCAGAAACGATCTGCGGCAGAGAAAACCGAAAAGCGTATGGAAAATGCTTTGGGAACAGGTAACGGACGTAATGGTCCTCATCCTGCTCGCGGCGGCGGTATTTTCCATGGTCATGGGGGAATGGGCGGAAGCGGTGATCATACTCGCCGTGGTCGCGCTCAACGCGGCGGTCGGCATAGTGCAGGAAAAGAAAGCCGCCAACGCGCTGGAAGCGCTGAAAAGCATGAGCGCGCCCACCGCACGCGTGCTGCGGGAGGGGGAGGAAAGCGTGGTGCCTGCGGGCGAACTCGTCCCCGGCGACATCATCTATCTGGAGGACGGCGCCATCGTACCCGCGGACATTCGCATCATCGCGGATTCCAATATAAAGATACAGGAAGCCGCGCTTACGGGCGAGAGCGTACCCTCCGAAAAGGACGGTCCCACGGTACTCGCGGAGGACGTTCCTCTGGGCGACAGGGTGAACATGGCTTACACCTCCTCGGTGGTAATGTACGGTAATGCGCGCGGCATCGTCGTCGGCACGGGCATGGATACAGAAGTCGGCAAGATCGCGGGACTGTTGGAAGAAACGGACGAAACGGAAACGCCGCTCAAAAAGAAACTCAATTCTGTGGGCAAAATTCTGAGTCTGGTCGGGCTGATCGTCTGCGTTCTGGTGTTCGTCATCGGCGTGTTGCGCGGCAGAGAGCTGCTGCCCCTCGTCATGACGGCGATCTCTTTGGCTATTTCCATCATTCCGGAGGGGTTGCCTGCGACGGCCACCATCATCATGGCGCTCGGCGTGCAGCGCATGGCGAAGAAAAACGCTCTGGTGCGCAATCTGCCCGCCGTGGAAACGCTGGGCGGCGCTACCGTCGTCTGTTGCGACAAGACGGGAACGCTCACACTCAATAAGATGACCGTTACCGCAATCGCCGTCAACGGCGATTTCGAGGCGGGGGCGGCGACCGAAGCGGCGGAGTCCGTAACGAAATACGGCCCGCTCTGCATGGATATGGTATACGGCTGCGCGCTCTGCAACAATGCCTCCAAAGATCCCGACCGTCCGGGCGAAACGCTGGGCGATCCCACGGAGGGCGCGCTCCTCTTTTATGCGGACAGATTCGGCGTGGATAACGAAGAGCTGGAGGACAAATATCCCCGCGTTTTCGAACAGCCTTTCGACTCCGTGAGAAAGCGCATGACCACCGTGCACGAGATCGGCGGCGAGATCGTCGCTTATACCAAGGGTGCGGTGGACGAAATGCTCCCGCTCTGCACGCGTATCCTGACGGAAAACGGCGTGCGGGACATGACGGAGGCGGACAGAGCGAAAATTTCCTCCCTCGTGCAGAAGATGAGCGCGGACGCGTTGCGCGTGCTGGGCTTTGCCAAACGCGTGCTCGCGCAAGTGCCCGAAGACGAAACTGCGGACGTTGAAAGGGATATGATCTTCGTCGGGGCGGCGGGCATGATAGATCCGCCGAGAAAGGAAGTAATCGGCGCGGTGGAAACCTGCCACGCGGCGGGGATACAGGTCGTGATGATCACGGGGGACCACAAGATCACGGCGACCGCCATCGCAAAGCAGCTGCATATCTTCCGCGAAGGGAATATTGCCTTAACGGGGCAGGAGCTTGCCGAAATGACGGACGACGAGCTGGACGCGGCGGTGAAAAAGACGACTGTGTTCGCGCGCGTTTCGCCCGCGGACAAAATGCGCATCATTCAGTCGCTCAAACGGAACGGCGAGATCGCCGCGATGACGGGCGACGGCGTAAACGATTCGCCCGCGCTCAAGGAAGCCGATATCGGCATTGCCATGGGCATCACGGGCACGGACGTGGCGAAGGATTCCGCGGACATGATCCTGATGGACGACAATTTTACGACCATAGAAGCGGCCGTACGGGAGGGACGGCGCGTTTACAGGAACATTCAGAAGGTGATCCAGTTCCTCGTCGCGGGGAATATCGCGGAAATACTCACGCTCTTTCTGGCGGTTTGTTTCAACTGGGCCGATCCCATTCTGGCGGTGCATATCCTGCTCATCAACCTCGCCACGGACTCGCTTCCCGCAATCGCGCTCGGGGTGGATCCCGCGGACAGCAACGTAATGAAGACCAAGCCGATCAAGAGCGGTACGCTCTTTGCGGACGGACTGCTTTTCCGCATTATATTGCACGGCATTTTCATCTCGGTCGCCACGCTTGCGGCCTACTGGCTGGGCGAACTGTATTTCGGCGACCATGCCGAGGCTATGACGATGACCTTTATCGTGCTGGCGTTTTCGCAACTGCTCCACTCGCTCAATCAGCGCAGCAATTACGACAGCATTTTTACGCGCAACAAGGAACATAACTTTTATCTGCTAGGCGCCATGTGCGTTTCGGCGGCGATCGCTCTCCTCGTGCTGCTGGTGCCGCCGTTGCAGGGATTTTTTAAATTCGTGCCGCTCGGCTGGCGCGAATGGCTGGCGGCGGCGGGGCTTTCGCTCTTTCCGCTCGCGGCCGTGGAGGTCAGTAAGATCTTTATGCGCGCGGCGAAACGCGGAAAAAAATAATGAAAAACGGACTCAAAGACGAGTCCGTTTTTTTATTCTTCCAGCGAGCGCACCGATTCGCGTTCGTAAAGGGAAAGGTTGAGTTTTACGTAGTTCAATCCGTTGGCCTTTTTCGCCACCGCCTGCTGCATGAGGTTGAACGCCTGCACCGCGAATACCTTTTTGTCTATCCCCAGCGAGGTCAGTTTGGGGGACAGGATCTGGCAGATGTCGGTGTTGTCGAAACTGATGACCGAAACGTCGTCGGGAATTTTACAGCCCGCTTTTTCGAGATAGGGATAGAGCGTGCTGGCCGCCCTGTCGCAATGGCAGATGAAGGCGGTGGGCATGTCTGCGGGATCGAGTTCGGGCACGGCGAGGCCGCGTTCGATGTTGGCGTTTATGTGGCGGCAGGTTTCGGACACGTCGAATTTGTTGAGCGCCCTAAGACAGCCGAAGTAGCGGTCTGCTATGGCGTTGGAAAACTTGATGTCCCCGACGAAGCATATCTTTCTGTGTCCCTTGCGTATGAGGTATTTCGCCAGCGTGTAGCCCGCATAATAATTGTCCACATACACATAATTAAAGTTATAATCCGAGCTGAAAAAGTCTATGCAGACCACGGGCTTTTTCAGCTTTTCTATCTCGCAGAGCAAATCCCTGTCTATCTGCCCCGAAATAAATATGCCGCTGATGGAGGTTTCCTGCATGAGGCCCTTGATGTTGGCCATGGTGGCGGTCAGCGTGTCGTGCACGACGAAGTGAAGTTTCGCGCCGGTACGCGCGCACTCGTGATTGAGATGATAGTATATGGTGGTGTAATACTGTTCGTCCGCGCTCAGCAGAAAATCCTTTTGTATAATGTGCACGAAACTGTGCGTCGCCGCAGCGGCGGGGCGCACGTAGCCCAGCTCGTCCGCCAGGTCGAGTATGCGCTGGCGGAGTTCGGGGCCGACGCCGTGCTGGTTTTTGAGCGCTTTGTGCACGGTAACCGTGGATATATTCAGTTGTTTGGCGATCGTTTCCAGGGAAACTTTTTTCACGGGCATAATACCTCTTTGCTTTTTTGCAACTCCATTATAACATTTCGCAAAGGTAAATGCAAGTATTATTAGCTAAATTAAAAAATATTTTAAGTAAATAAATTAAAAAAGTTTATATATTTTCAATAAAATCGCAAGTAAAACGTA
>UQZE01000113.1 GCA_900545325.1 uncultured Eubacteriales bacterium | reverse complement strand
GGACAGTATGGAACGCTTGTACGCCGTTTTGACGGCGGCCTTCACGGTCTTGTCGTTCCTGTATTCTTCCCTTACCCTGTGCATGATAATCGCCATCGAATCGACGGTGAGGAGCACCGCCGCCATGATGCCGACCACGCCCGCAAAGTTCAGCGTGATGCCGGGCACCAGAATGAGCATGACGATCTCCATCATGACGAAGAAGAATATCGATACGCCGGAAATCGCGCCGAAACCGCCGTACACCACGCAGAGCGCGATGATGATGACGATGAGCGCCGCAAAGCACGCCCAGAAAGTAAGCGCCGCCGCATTTTCGCCGAGGGACGGGGTAACGGTCATGGGATCGCTGATCTCATATTCGTATTTCAGTCCGCCCGAGCTGATCTGCAGCGCCAGCTGGCGCGCCGTCGTTTCGTCCGACGAGGTGATCAGCAGGGAATTCTGCTGGATATAATCCTTTTCGACGGTGGAGGAAAAGAGTTCGGTGTCGCCCAGCGTGATTTTGAGCGTGAACTGCGTGGAAGAAGAATCTTCCGATGACGCCGCCGCGTCGATCGCGTCCTCCAGGATTTTCAGGCCGTCGTCCGTGAATTTGAGTTCCACATAGTGGGACGTCGTCGCGCTGACCGTCTGCGAAACGTATCTCGCGCTTTTGAGTTCTTCGTCCCCGAAAAGGATATTGCCGCTGCCGTCGGTGAATTCGATTTCGCCGTATCTCGCGACGACCGCGATATCCGTAGCCGCGGTGTCCGTATTTTTCATTTCCACGCGGAAAGAATAGTTATCCGTTTCCTTCGCGCGGTAAGCCGTAACGACCGAGGTGGTGTAGCCGAGAGCCTCCAGCCTCTTTTCCAGCGTGAGAACGACGTCTTTCGGATCTATGTCGTCGCCCTCTTCCGTTATATCGTCCGTCAGCGTGAGATCGTACGCAACGCCGCCCTCCAGATCCCCGTCCAGCGCGACCGCGCCGAGGAACGACTGGTAAATTTTCGTTCCGTTTTTAAAAGGGAGTCTGAACTGCGCGAACGTGAGCACCGCCAGAACGACGAGCACTATACTGATGATAACCAGTAAAGCGATTGACTTCTTTTTGTTCATCTTTGCCTCCTCGAAAGCAGTTACCGTAAATCCTGCCCTTCGCAGACGCGAAAAAGGCAAAACTTTCCTAAAATATATTTAGACTAAACTATTATATAACGGATTTTTATTATAGTCAAGAAAATTCGGACGATTTTTACCAAAAAGCCCCCGTCTTTCAACGATTTTCTTCCGTTTTCGTCTGCGCGTAAATGTCCATGGCGCACTCCGTGCGGGCTTTCATCATGCCGCAGGTGATCTCATAGGGCGTGTTGATATCCCCGCCGTGACGGATATTGTTGGCGGGACAGCCGCCGCTGCAATGGAATTTGGCAAAGCAGTTTTTGCACTTTTCGCGCGTATAAAGGTTATTGTCGCGGAAGACGGCGCGGATCTTTTCGTCGAGCCGCCCCTCGAACACCGTGCCCATTTTGAATTTGGGATCGTCCGCGAACTGGTGGCAGGGATAAATATCCCCCGCGGGCGTAACCGAAAAGTATTCGTTGCCCGCGCCGCAGGCGGAAACGCGCTTTTTCAGGCACGGGCCGCCCGTGAGGTCGATCTGGAAATGGAAAAAGTTAAAGAGCCTTTCTCCCGCGGCGTAACGGCGCTTGTACTCGCGCGCCAGCCGCCTGTATTCCTCCGCCACGGCGGGAACGTCCTTTTCCCCGATATAGAGCGGGCTGCTTTCGTCCGTAACCACGGGTTCCAGGGAAATTTCAGTCAGCCCTTCGTCCGCGAGATACAGCACGTCGTTTGCGAAATCGAGGTTCTTTTTCGTGAACGTGCCGCGCACGTAATAGTGCTTGTTCCCGCGCATCTTGACGAAATTCTTGATATTTTCGATAATGACGTCGTAACTGCCCTTACCGTTGACGGTTTTGCGCACGCCGTCGTGCACTTCCCGCCGCCCGTCTATGCTTAAAACGACGTTCTCCATCTCTTCGTTCAGGTATTTCGCCGTTTCTTCGTTGAGCAGAACGCCGTTGGTCGTCAGCGTGAAGAGGAATTTTTTGTTGTGTTTTTTCCCCTGTTCCTTGGCGTAGTCTACCGTTTTTTTCACGACGGAAAGGTTCATCAGCGGTTCGCCGCCGAAAAAGTCCATTTCGAGGATTTTCCGGTTGCCGCTGTTGGATATGAGAAAATCGACGGCGGCTTTCGCCACGCCGAAACTCATATACTCCGTTCTTCCCTTGTAATTGCCCTGCCCCGCGAAACAATATTCGCACCTTAAATTGCAGTCGTGGCAGATATGCAGGCAGAGCGCCTTGACGAGGTCGCTCTTCAAGGGAATTTCCTTTTCCTCCTCCGCGAAGAGCACGCCCTCCCTTTTCAGTTCCTCTATCTCGGCCTCGATCTCTCTCACCGTTTCTTCGTCCACGGCGGAAAGGTCGTACTTTTCGCCGTTTATCTTCTTCACGACTTCGGCCGTGAGCCTGTCGCAGATGTGCAGCGCGCCGACGGCGTTATCGAAAAGATAATACGTGCCGTCGGCTTCGAATGTATGTACCATGTTTTTTCTCCGTAACATTAGTAAGGAGCAGTAAATTTTTACTGCTCCTCATAAAATCGCTTGCAATCAGTTCAATTCTTTGATCTTGGTCTCTCTCGTGATCTTCTCGCAGGACTGGTTGCCCACCGTGCAGGAAGTTTTGCACGCCGACTGGCAGGTGCTTCTGCATTCGCCGCAGCCGCTCGAAGTTCTCTTTGCGGGAACCGCTACCGTTTTAATTCTACGCATATATCTTTCCTCCGATTTTTCGCTTTTTTATTATTATACAAAAAAGACGGCCGTCTGTCAAGGACTTTTTCCGATCAGTTCTCTTTTCTTACGTTGACGGCGATAATCCCCGAAATGAGCCCTATGACCGCGCCGAAAGCCGCGTCGATGAGAAAATTCCAGGTGAACACCTTCGCGCCGGCGATCAGACCGAAAATGAGGTAGGTGAGCACGAACACGAAAAGCCCCGTCAGCAGGCCTTTGAGCCAGCCGCCCCTGCCCTTCAAAGAGAAGAAACAGCCGATAAACACCGCCAGGCTCTTGATAAACTGGTCGACTACGTGTATGACGTTGTCGCCGAGCGAAAAGAGCTGCACGATAAAAGAGAACACGAGAACGGCGATCAAAGAGAATATCATGCCCTTGAGAATGCCGCTCACAACCATTTTGATATCGTTTTTAACCATAAATAAACCTCCGCATCGATATACTTTATGCGGAGGTCTTTTCAATTATTCTTTATCTTCTTTTTTCTCTTCCTCGGCGGGTTCGGCCGCTTCCGCGGGCGCGTTCTCTTCGAACGGTTCGGCGGGAGCCTGCGCGTTCTTGTCCGCTTCGGGGTTGGCCGCGGGCGTTCCGCCGTTCGCGGGTGCGGTCTGGTAGATGGCGCCCTTATCGAACTTGATATAGGAAACGTTGTCGCCGCTGCCCGTCTCCATGGTGAAGGTGTTTTCCGCGTCGTCTATCGCGACGATCACGCCGCACACGCCGCCGATGGTCTTGACCTTATCGCCCACGCGGATACCGGCGAGCTTTTCCTGTTCCTGTTTCTGTCTTTTCTTGTTGGAAACCATGGTCCAGACGAAAAAGCCGATGATGAGCAGGGCGAGTATGCCGTAGATAATCCAGGTCTGAGCGCTGCCGCAGCCGTCCGCAGTTTCGCCGGAGGTCGTTCCTTCTGCAAGCAATAAATAAAACATATCTTGTAATTTACTCCTTAACTTTTCTAATATTGTACTGTATTTTGAAAATTTTGGCAAGCGATTTTCGGCAACTTTACCCGCCGCCGCGCTTTTTAGACAAAATTTTTAAGCTAAAACCCGCGCGAACCGTATTTCGCGTAAAAATCTTCGGTATATTCGGCGAGGCAGCCGTCTAAAATAGCCTGCCGCATGCCGCGCATGAGCTTGGTCAGAAAGGCGATGTTGTGCAAACTCAGAAGCATGCCGCCCATCATTTCCCCCACGTTGACCATGTGCCTTAAATAGGCCTTCGTGTAATTGCGGCAGCAGTAGCAGTCGCATTCGGGATCGAGCGGCGTGAAATCTTCCTTGTACTTTCCGTTGCGCACGACGATTTTCCCCCGCGAAGTCATGGCCGTGCCGTTGCGCGCGATACGGGTGGCGAGCACGCAGTCGAACATATCTATGCCCCGTTTCACCCCCTCTATCAGGCAGTCGGGACTGCCCACGCCCATCAGATAGCGCGGCACGTCCGCAGGATATTTGCCGAGCATGAAATCCATGATGTCGTACATGATCTCTTTCGGCTCCCCCACCGACAGCCCGCCGATGGCGATACCGTGCTTCGCGTAGGGTATGCTCTCTTTCAGGCTGATTTCGCGCAAATCTTTGAACATATTGCCCTGCACGATGGGAAAGAGCGCCTGGTTTTCGTTTTTATGCGCCGCCACGCACCGTTCCAGCCATTTGAGCGTGCGCTCCATGGCCGCCTTGGAAAACTTGTAGTCCGCGCCGTATTCGCTGCATTGGTCAAACGCCATGATAATATCAGCGCCGAGGTTGTTTTCAATGGCGATCGCCTTTTCCGGGGTGATGAAATGCAGCCTGCCGTCCACGTGCGAGTTGAAATACACGCCCTCGTCCTTGATTTTGTTGAGTTTTGCAAGCGAAAAGACCTGAAACCCGCCGCTGTCGGTCAGAATAGGGCGGTCCCAGTTCATGAATTGATGCAGTCCGCCCGCCGCCTTGACGAGTTCGTCGCCGGGGCGCATGTACAGATGATAGGTATTGGCCAAAATGATCTGCGCGCCGACCTCTTTCAGATCGCGCGGCAGCACGCCCTTGACCGTCGCCTGCGTGCCCACAGGCATGTAAACGGGCGTTTCTATGTCCCCGTGCGGGGTGTGAAAGACGCCCGCGCGCGCGCCCGTGCGTTCGTCCTGTTTTATCGTTTCAAACCAAAATTTTTTCTCTTCCATAGTCCTCGAAAGCGCCTATAAAAACAGGCATGCGTCGCCGAAACTGAAAAAGCGGTATTTCTCTTTCACGGCGGTTTCGTAGATTTCCAGCGTCTTTTCCCTGCCGCAGAACGCGGAAACGAGCATGACGAGCGTGGATTTCGGCAGGTGGAAATTCGTGATGAGCGCGTCCACGCACTTGAACTTCACGCCGGGATAGATGAATATAGAGGTGTCGCCCTCGCCCGCCCTCACGAATCCGTTTTCGTCCGCCGCGCTTTCGAGCGTGCGCACGCTCGTGGTGCCCACCGCGACGATCCGCCGTCCCTCGCGCCTGGCGCGGTTGATCTTTTCGGCGTTTTCTTCGTCGATTTTATAGTATTCGGTGTGCATTTTGTGCGCGGATATATCCGTTTCCTTGACGGGGCGGAAAGTTCCCAGCCCCACGTGTAGGAGGACGTCCGCGACCTCCACGCCCTTTGCGTTCAGCTTTTCAAAGAGTTCGGGCGTGAAGTGCAGTCCCGCCGTAGGCGCCGCCGCCGACCCCTCTATTTTGGAATAAACGGTCTGATACCGCTCGCCGTCTTTCAGTTTTTCGTGAATATAGGGCGGCAGAGGCGTTTCCCCCACCCTGCTCAGAATATCCTCGAACACGCCCCCGAAGGAAAAGCGCACGATGCGGCTGCCCTCCTCCCCCGTGGCGAGAACGGTGAAAGAAAGTTCTTCGTTCACGACGAGTTCCGCGCCGGGCTTCGCCTTTTTGCCCGGCTTGACCAGAACCTCCCAGTCGGTCAGGTTGAGGCGTTTTAAAAGCAGAATTTCCACCCTGCCGCCGTTTTTCGTAAAGCAGTGTATGCGCGCGGGCAGCACCCGCGTGTTGTTTCTCACCAGCAGATCCCCCTCGCGCAAAAGGTCGGGCAGATCGTAAAAATGCATATGTTTTATCTCGTCCGCCGCGCGGTCGTACACCAAAAGGCGGGAGGAATCCCGCGGTTCGGCGGGCGTCTGCGCGATCAGTTCTTCGGGCAGAAAGTAATCGAAATCTTCCGTTTTCAAATCAATCCTCCCGTCCCAGCAGGGAAAGCTGCTGTAATTTAGCCTGCGGCATTTTCAGCCCCAGATGTTCGTATCCCTTTTTGAGCAGCACCCGCCCGCGCGGGGTGCGCGCGATAAAGCCCAGCTGCATGAGGTAAGGCTCGTAAACGTCCTCTATGGTGTTGGCGTCCTCCCCGATGGTCGCGGCGAGCGTATCCAGCCCGCAGGGGCCGCCGTTGAACTTGGTTACCATGGAGCGCAGAAGGTTCCTGTCCGTTTCGTCGAGGCCGAGGAAATCTATTTCCATGCGTTCGAGCGCCTCCTTCGCGTCCTCTATCACGATGCGGCTGTGCCGTTTGACGAGCGAAAAATCGCGCACGCGCTTTAAAAGCCTGTTGGCGATACGCGGCGTGCCGCGGCTCCTTTTTGCGATTTCCTCCGCGGCGGGGCGCTCGATCTCCGCGCCCAGCTTGACCGCAGAACGGCGCACGATTTCGCCGAGTTCTTCCGCCGTATAGTTTTCCAGACGGCAGAGCACGCCGAACCTGTCCCGCAAGGGCGAGGCGAGCATGCCCGCCTTGGTGGTGGCGCCGATCAAGGTAAATTTCGGCAGGGGCAGCTGCACGTTTTTTGCGGACGGCCCTTTGCCGATGATGAAATCGAGCGTGAAGTCCTCCATGGCGGGGTATAAAATTTCCTCCACGTTGTGGTTGAGGCGGTGGATTTCGTCGATAAAGAGCACGTCGTTTTCGTTGAGGTTGGTCAGAATGGCGGCGAGGTCGCCCGCAGATCGGAAGAG
>UQZE01000112.1 GCA_900545325.1 uncultured Eubacteriales bacterium | reverse complement strand
GACTGGAGTTCAGACGTGTGCTCTTCCGATCTGCCGTTTCGCTCGTCGCGGTGCTCAGCCATACCGTGGAGGTGGCGCTGTCCGTATCGTAATTCCTGCCACCTATGTTCAGCCATACGGAACCGACGAGAACCTTATCGTTGTCCGCGTCGCGGTTGAGCGTGAGTTTATAGACGACGGAATCGTAATAATCTTTTTCCCAGACGGTCGTCTGATAATACTTGTACGGTTCGGAAAACGCCTTGAACGATCCCATCGAAAAGACGCTCGCCGCCGCGAAAAGCACGCACAATACGCCCAAAAGCAGTCCGAAAAGGTTGAACCCTTTTTTATCCGCTTTCACCGCCGCCGCGGCCGCGGGTTTTTCCGCGAATTTTTCCGCGCGGGGAGCCTCTTTCAGCGCTTTGAGCTTGTCCCCGTATTTTTTCGCCGTAGCCTCGTCCGCGCGGGCGGCGAACAGGTCGTAAAGCGCCTGCGTTTTTTCCGCATCGCCGTAAGTTTTGAAGTTGTCCGTCGCAAGCACGAGGGAATAATAATACCCGCTCACCGCCTCGGGAGATTTTTCCGTGATCTCCTTCGCGACGAGCGCGGCCTCTTCCGTCCTGCCCTCTTTATAAAGTTTGCCGAACAGTTTCTTCGCTTCGCTCAACGTGTAATTTTCCATTGTCATTCCGCCTTGACTGTATTTGCCTTTTTACGCCGAAAAACGTAAAACATTTCTAAACTATTATATACTATATTCCGCGAATTGTAAAGGCTATAATGTTTTATTTTCCCATTTTACCGACGAAAAATAATAAAAATTTCCGCCGCACGGCTTTCCTTTTCCGCCCGCGCCCGCAGCCGCATGCCGTCGGAAATATTTAAAAATCAAAAACGGTTCCTGTTTGCAGG
This sequence comes from uncultured Eubacteriales bacterium, assembly GCA_900545325.1. Classification (GTDB taxonomy): domain Bacteria; phylum Bacillota; class Clostridia; order Christensenellales; family Borkfalkiaceae; genus UMGS775. The sequence continues at coordinate 5,972 of UQZE01000112.1, read as the reverse complement.
AACCGTTTTTTCGTTATCTGATTTCCTTGATCTTGGCGGCTTTGCCCGTGAGTCCTCTCAGATAGTAGAGTTTCGCGCGCTTTACCTGGCCCTTTCTCACGACCTGAATGTCCGTGATTTTAGGCGAATGGATGGGGAATGTTCTCTCCACGCCCACGCCGAACGAAATCCTTCTGACGGTGAACGTTTCGCCGATACCGCCGCCCTTTCTCGCGATGACCACGCCTTCAAAGCCCTGGATTCTCTCTCTCGAACCTTCAATGACCTTGACGGAAACCTTTACGGTGTCGCCCACGTTGAACTGGGGAACGCTCTCTTTCAGGTTTTCCTTATCGATAGCCTCAATGATACCTTTCATATTCATAACCTCCCTGTGAATTAAGCGTTCATTGCCGAATGCAAGAGGACCGCCCGAAGTCTTTGTTTATTTTAGCATACTTTTTCGCAAAACGCAAACGTTTTTACACGATAAACGCCGCTTTTATGTGATTAATTCCCTCTTTTTTCACTTCCACCACGTCGAAACGGCATTCTTTGCCGTCCAGATGTTTTCTGATGACGTATTCTTCCGCTGCCCATGCGTATTTTCTCTGCTTGAACGCGGTAACAGCCTCCGCGGGCTGGCCGTACGTTTCCGAAGAACGGCTCTTTACTTCGACGAATACGAGCGTATCCCCGTCCTCCGCGACGATATCCACCTCTCCGCGCAGACTGCGGAAATTGCGTTCGAGTATCTTCATGCCCTGCTTTTTCAGATAGCGGGCGGCTTTGATCTCGCCTATTCGTCCGTATATTTTCTTATAAAACTTCTTCTGTGTATCGGACACGGTCCGTTCTCCTTTATGCTGTCTGTATGCACTTTCGTGCCGTACCCCTTATGTTTTTCAAACCCGTACGCGGGATATTGCTCCGCGTATTTTTTCATGAGGCCGTCGCGGTAGACCTTCGCCACGACGGAGGCCGCGCCGATGGAATAGCTCTTTTCGTCGCCGCGCACGATGTATTCGGCGGGAAAATCGAAGTGCAGATCTATCCCGTCGACCAGAACGACGTCGGGCTTGACCTCCAGCCCCGCCACGGCTTTTTCCATGCACTTTTTCACGGCGTTCAGAATGTTGATCTCGTCGATTTCCTTTTCGGAAACCTCCGCGATGGAATAGCTGAGCGCCTTGTTCATGATCTCTTCGGCGAGCGAACCGCGCTTTTTTTCGGGCACCTTTTTGCTGTCGTCCACACCGTCGATCAGTTCGTCGAGCGGCATGACGACGGCGCAGCAGACTACAGGGCCGGCGAGCGGCCCGCGGCCGACTTCGTCCACCCCCGCGACGTATTTCAGCCCCATGTCGAGGTATTTTCTTTCGTATGCAAGTTTATCCATGATATTATTCGAGGGCTATTTTTCCCATTCTGCCCTTGCGGAAGTCGTCCACGACGGCTTTCGCGCATCTTTCGTAATCGTATTCGCCCCCGCGGAGCAGAAATCCCCGCCGGCGGCATACCTGTTCGTAAAGTTCGAGCGGCGGCGCGCCGAAATCCGTTATGCCGTATTTCGCCTCCAGCGCCGACGGTCTGTTTTTCGCAAGTTCGCCGAGAAGTTCGAGCGTAAGTTCCTCGAAATCGAGAATATCGTCGTTGATAGAACCGATATAAGCGAGGTGTTTCGCATACGTTTGGTCATCGAAGCTCGGCGGCATAGTGCCGGGCGTATCGAGCAGTTCCAGCCCTTCGAGCTTGATCCACTGTTTCCCCTTGGTAACGCCCGCTTTATCGCCCGTAACGGCCTTTTTCGCGCCGGCAAAGGCGTTGATGAGCGTCGATTTTCCCGTATTCGGAATACCCGCAACCATGATGCGCAACGGCTTGTACACGCCCTTCGCCCTGTTTCTTTCAAGTTTGTCTTTCAGCGCGGACAAAATCTTTTCATAGAGCCGCGAAACCGTTTTTTTGTCCGTCGAACAGACGGCGGCCGCAGCCTTTCCCTCCGCGGCGAACGCCGCGCAGATCCTCGCGGCGTCTGCCTTATCCACAAGATCGCTCTTGTTGACCGCGTAGACTACGGGTTTGTTTTCGAACAGTTTTTCGAGCTTTTTGTTGACGCAGGCGAACGCCGCGCGCGCGTCGAGCACGAGGATCACGCCGTCCACGAGGCGGACGTTTTCCTCCATCATGCGCATGGCTTTCGTCATATGCCCGGGGAACCATTGGATGGTCTTCATCTATTTATCCTCCAGCAGATCGGGACGCAGTTCTTTGGTCAACTTTTCCGCCTGTTCCCGCCTCCACGCGTCCACCTTGCCGTGATCGCCCGAAACGAGGACTTCGGGAACGCTCAGCCCCTCGAACACCTGGGGCCGCGTATACTGCGGATATTCCAGCAAGCCGTTCGTAAAACTCTCGTCCACGAGCGAGCCCTCGCTCAGCACGCCGCCCTGAAAGCGGGCGAGGCAATCCGCAACGACCATGGCGGGCAGTTCGCCGCCCGTCAGCACGAAGTCGCCGAGGGATATCTCTTCGTCGATATAGAGGTCGAGCACGCGCTGGTCCACGCCCTCGTAATGGCCGCACAGAAGCACGATATGCCCATAAGAGGACAGCCGCCCCAGCATTTTCTGCGAAAACGTCCTCCCCTTCGGCGAAAGATATATGCGCCGCGCCTCGTGTTTTTCGTCCACGGAGGCGATTGCCGCGGCGATCGGCTGGGGCATCATAACCATGCCCGCACCGCCGCCGTAAGGATAATCGTCGCATTTTTTATGTTTATCTGCGGAAAAATCGCGGATATTCACGAGATTGATCTCGATCCTGCCGTTTTCCACGGCCCTGCCTATAATGCTCTCCCGCAAGGGAACGAACATTTCGGGAAAGAGCGTCAATATGTCAATTTTCATAGACCGCGACCTCCGCGAAGCGCTTGCCGTTCACTCTGACGACGCCTTTTTCGACGTCGATCTTCACGAGCACGTCCTTCAGCAGAGGAAACATGATTTCCCGCCCGTCGGGCGAGCGCAGCGTATAGATGTCGGCATAGCTTTTGCCCTGTATGTTCGTTACTCTGCCGACCGTTTCGCCCGTTTCGGTAACGACGTCGCACCCGATCACGTCCACAACGTAATACCTTCCCTCCTCCAGAGGGGCGGCGTCCTCGCGCTCCACTTCCAGAAATTTGCCGCGGAAAAGTTCCGCCGCGTTTCTGTCGGCCACGCCCGACAGCATAACGATCACCGCGTCCGCGGCGATCGTGGTTTTGACGACTTTATATTCCCTTCCGCCGATAAACACTCTTTTGAGCGCGGAAAAACGGTTTACGTCGTCAACGTAAGGCTTGACTTTGAGCGCGCCTAAAATACCTTGCGGTTTCAGCACTTCGCCGATGACAAGCTTATCTACCATTACGCTTCTTCTCTTTCCTTGATCTCGACGTTGTATCTCTTGTTTTCCTTCGCGGCCGCGGCCTTGACGATCGTCCTCATGGCCTTGGCGATCTTGCCCTGGCGGCCGATCACTTTGCCCATATCCGATTCCGAAAGAATTACGGTGATTTCGATGCTGTTTTCCTTCTCTTCCACCTTGTATTCGATCTCGTCGGGTTTTTCCGCGAACTGCGCGATGATGTATTTAACTAATTCCAACATAATAAATCCCTCTTTTCAAGACTTATTTCTTGGACTTTCTGGTCTTGGTCCTGGGCGCGGAAAGCTTGGTCGGTTTTTCGATTATACCCTGCGCGACGAGCAGCGATTTCACCGTTTCCGTCGGCTGTACGCCCTTGGACAGCCAATCCTTCGCCTTGTCCGCGTCGATCTTCACTTCGGCGGGCACTCTCGTCGGGTCATAATGGCCGACCTTGTCGATATAAGCGCCGTCGCGCGCGTTTCTGCTGTCCGTCACCACGATGCGGTAGAAGGGGCTTTTCTTGTCGCCCATTCTCGTCAATCTCATTTTTACTGCCATTGTTCTTTTCTCCTTTATAGAAAATATTTTTTATATCAAAATCTGAACATTTTATTGTTCTTCATCTGTTTCATCATCTGCTTGGTCTGCTCGAACTGTTTGAGCAGCCTGTTGATGTCCTGCACGGTCGTGCCCGATCCGCGCGCGATCCTGTTCTTGCGCGAAAAGTTGATAATATTCGGGTCGCGCCGCTCTTTCGGCGTCATGGAATGGATTATCGCCTTGATCTGCTCTATCTTTTTCTCGTCGATGTCGGCTTCCGAAATTTTGAATTTACTGCCCGGCATCATGGAAAGCACGTCTTTCAGCCCGCCCATCTTCTTCATGGCGTCGAACTGCACGAGATAATCTTCCAGCGTAAAGGAATTTTCGCGGAACTTCTTTTCAAATTTTTTGGCCTGTTCCTCGGAAATGGAGGCCTCCGCCTTTTCGATGAGGGAAAGCACGTCCCCCATGCCGAGAATACGGCCGGCCATGCGGTCGGGATAAAACGGCTCTATGTCGCCCAGCTTTTCGCCCGTGCCGCAGAATTTGACGGGTTTACCCGTTACCGCTTTGATAGAAAGCGTGGCGCCGCCGCGTGTATCGCCGTCCAGCTTGGTTAAAATCAGCCCCGTAACCTCAAGGCGCTTGTTGAACGTGTCCGCCACGTCTACGGCGATCTGCCCCGTCATGGCGTCGACGGTGAGCAGAATTTCGGTCGGCGCGACCTCCTTTTTGATGTTTTCGAGCTCTTTCATGAGCTCTTCGTCTATCTGCAGGCGCCCCGCCGTATCGATAATGACGGTATCGAAACCGTAACTTTGTGCGTATTTCACGCTCTCGCGGGCGATTTTAACGGGATTTCCCTGCCCCTTTTCAAACACCTCCGCGCCGACCTTTTCGCCGACCACTTTCAGCTGCTGTATCGCGGCGGGGCGATAGACGTCGCACGCCACGAGCAGGGGCTTTTTGCCCTGTTTTTTCAAAAGCATGCCGAGTTTGCCGCAAAAGGTCGTCTTGCCCGCGCCCTGCAAACCGCACATCATAATGACCGTGGGTGGTTTGCTGGCAACTTCCAGCTTTGCGTTGGAACTGCCCATCAGCGCGATCAGCTCTTCGTTGACGATCTTGATGACCTGCTGCGCGGGGCTCAGGCTCTTCAGAATTTCCTGCCCCACGGCCTTTTCGCTCACCTTCGCGATAAAGTCCTTGGCGACGGCGAGGTTTACGTCCGCTTCCAGAAGGGCGATGCGCACTTCGCGCATGGCCGTTTTTATTTCCAGTTCGGTCAATCTGCCGCGTTTGGTCAGCTTGGAAAATATATGATTTAATTTTTCGCTCAATGTTGCAAACTGTGCCATGTGTCAATCCTTTAAAATCCGCATGAACTCGCGGTAAAGCCGTTCGTTTTCCGCTTTCAGCCTTTCGCCGAATTCCGCGAGCGAGGCCTCCCTTTTCGCAAGGTGCAGCGCGTTTTCCAGTTCGGAAAGCTGTTCTTTCGTCTTGCGCAGCGCGTCGTTCACGCTCTGCCGCGAAACGCCGTTGCCCTCCGCGATCTCCCCCAGGGACAGGTCGAGTATATAATATTCGTAGGCGATCTTCCGCCTGTGCGGGTTGAGCAGTTTTTCGTACTGCTCGAAAAGCTCCGCAAAATAGAGTTCTTTTGCCATTTTTCCCCGCCCGAACCTTTTTGCCGCAGACAAAAAGTGTAAAGCGTTTTTGCTTTACACTTATATTACACTAATATCGGCCGCCGTGTCAAGCGATTTTTCGCAATAACGCGAATGCCGCCGCAAAAATTCCGAATTAATTCTGCGGAGCGTACTTTTCCGCGGAACGCGCACCGTTACGGCAGGCGTCCCTGATTTCTTCGATCTTCCTGCAAGTAAATTCCAGATCGTCCACAAGAGAAAATTCTTCCGTGCCGCGGGCGTGAACAATGGTCAGTTTTCCCGACCGGTGCGCGTACCTGCTATATCTCCTGCCTTTATAATGCCTTCTTATCACGTCCTTTATCTCGCCGGAGATCGGAAGAGCGT
>UQZE01000111.1 GCA_900545325.1 uncultured Eubacteriales bacterium | reverse complement strand
GCGCCCCTTGCGGGCAGCGTGATCGTAAGCATACCCATTCTCGTATTGTTTGCGTTTACCTCCAAACAGTTTATCAGCGGAATGACGAGCGGTGCGATCAAGATGTGACAAAAATTTACCGCGTAACCTGCGGCTGACTACGGAGAATGAGTGCAATGGAATTATTAAAGGATAAAAAATTACAGTCGGGAGTTCGGCTGAAAGGCTTGAACAGCCTGAAAGACGGACATGCGTCCGTCAAGGATTTTTCGCTTACGGGAGAGATGCCCGCATGGTATCTTTGCCAGTGGAATTCTAAATACAATCTGAAAAACGGCGTTTTCGAAATCGGGGACGGAAAATATTCCATCAGCGACGAAAGCAAGATTTTTACCGTATATAAAAACGGCGATTTAGAATTCGAACTGAACGCGCGGAGGGAATACGCCGCCGCGCGCAGGGAATGCGAACCGTGGCCGCATCTGCTCATCGAGCAGGAGATAACGGAAAACAACCGCGTAAAGGACATGCGCAGTATCGTATGTTCGGCGGATTTCCGTCTGGAAAAATTCAAAAACTATATGGGCGCGGAAGAAAGGGAGTACCACACGGCGCAGTTCGTATGGGTGGTAACGCTTAAGGACGACAATCCGTCCTCGCCCTCGTACAATTCGTTTATATGGGTGGTCATGTGTCCGTTCGACAGCAGGTATGATTACGCTCCGCTTTCGACCATGCAGGACACGGCCCTGCCCGACGGCGAATTCATTTACAGTTTCTGCGCCTCCGATTTTATCGACAAGCCGATGAAGAGCGGCGAAACGGTGAAAATGCGGCTGGATTTGTACCCGCACTTGGGCAGAATGCTGCAATGCGCGCAGAATAAAGGCTTTATGAAAGGCAGCAGGGCGGAAGATCTCGTGATCAGCAGCACGAACATGGGGTTTGAGATCACGGGGACGTTCGACTGCCGCGTGAGCGTAAAAAATCTCGATATACATATCGGTTAAGGAGGAAAGATGAATAACGGTTTTAAAAAAGCGATCTGCATGATCGTCGCCGCCGTTACAATGTTCGCGTGTGCGGCGTGCGGCGGGGACAAACCGACGGGCGGCGACATCGGAAACGGCGGCGACGAACCTGTGGCGGTGAGCTGTCTGAAAGACAGAAAGTACGAAAACGGGTTCAATCTGCACGGACTCAACAGCCAGACCGACGCGGGCGTTGTCAAAGTGATCGATTACGGCACGGGATCTTCCCCCGACTGGCGGATTTGCCAGTGGTGGTCGAAATTCAACCTCAAAGACGGAACCGAAACGCTGACAAACGACAAATACAGCCTTGCGGACCGCTCGAAAACGCTGGAAGTCAACCGTAAATACGGCAGCATAACGCTGGGCGTGGACGGCAGCGAGGAGTTTGCCTCTTTCAACGCCACGCCTCCGCAGGAATGGCCGCATTTACTGCTCGAACAGGTGCTCGACGAACCCGTGTCCATTGCTGACGCGGAAAGCATAACGGCTTCTCTCGATTTCACGCTCACGAAAAACGACAATCTGAGGGGCGGCAGCGTGGGATGTCAGGCGCAGTTCGCCTGGTTCATCTATATCAGGGATATCAACCCCGCCAGCGAGGGTTACGGCAATTTTTTGTGGTTCGGGCTCAACATTTTCGATTCCACGAAACTGTACGCGCCGAAAATGACGCAGCAGGATACGGCGGGCGGCTTGGGCAATTACATTTATGCGCTCGGCGCGGCGGACTTTATGGAAAACAGAGTGAAGGTGAACGAAAACAACCGTTTTTCGGTGGATATTCTCCCGCATATCGAGGAGGCGCTCGCCAAGGCGCAGGAAAGCGGTTTCATGCTCGGCACCTCGGTGGACGACTGCAGTATCGGCGGCATGAATATCGGGTGGGAGGTTTTCGACCGCTGGGACGAAAGCGTTACGATATTCGATATGGATATCGTCAAGACGGTGAAAGGGGAATAGAGGCATGCTGAAAAAGAGTTTAAGTTTATTGCTCTGTTTGCTTTTCGCGTTTACGTTCGCCCTTTTCGGCTGCGCCGAAAAAGGCGGGGAACAGGGAGGGCCTGCGGGCGGAGGAGAAGAGGAAGGCGAACTTCCCGAAGAAGATCTCGGCGTGAACGTGATCGCGGACGGCACGTTCAAGGACGGGTTCAATCTTCTCGGCACAAATTCCGCGACGGACGGCACCACGGTTTTCAAAAAGATAAAATACGGTTCCTCGCTCGGCAGTCCGAAATGGAAACTGTGTCAATGGGGAACGAAATATAACCTTAAAGACGGCGATGAAAAAACGCTGGCCGACAGATATACGCTGAGCGACCGCTCGAAAACGCTTTCTGTGGACATGGAAACGTTCGGCGTAACGCTCGCGGTGAACGCGGCGGAGGAATACGATTCGTTTAACACAAGCGCGCCCTCCGTATGGCCGCACTTTCTGGTCGAACAGAACTTTTCTCAGCCCGTATCGGTGGCCGACGCGAAAAGCCTGACGGCGAAACTCGATTTTAAAGTCGATAAAAGCGAAGACAAACGCGGCGGGGAGGGGCTGCACGCCCAGTTCGCCTGGTTTATCTATATCGTCGATCAGAATCCCGAAAGCGAAGGATACGGCAATTTCCTTTGGTTCGGGCTGAACATCTTCGCGCCCCCCAACGAGGTGGCGGGCGGATACAGTTCGCAGGATACGGCGGGCGGCTTAGGCAATTACATCTATTCGCTTTCCGCCGATACATTTATGGAGGAAATGCCCGCCGCGGGAAAGGAAACGCACGTTTCCTTCGATTTTCTGCCGTATATCGAAAGCGGTCTCGCCGCAGCCAAGGAAAAGGGCTTTATGCCGGGCACCGATTTGGAAGATTGTTACATAACGGGCACCAATATCGGGTGGGAGGTTTTCGACCGCTGGGACGTGAGCATCACGATCGAAGAGATCGGGATTTATAAAAAATAAAAAATTTGCCTGCGGGCATAAATAAAAAAGGGAGAAATAATTATGAAACACAGAAAACTTGCTTGCATTGCGCTTACGCTTTTAGTCGGCCTATGCGGCGTGTGCGGTGCGACGTCCGCCGCCGCGGCAGACGGAACGATGGTCGCCGATCCATCGTTCAATCTCATTTCCGGCTCTCAGGGCGACATGGCGTATTTTAACGACGACGGCACCGTAACCGTCGACGGTACGGCTACGCCCGGGTACGGCTTCCGCGCGAACGCTTCCAACCTCGGCGCGGCAAACCTGATCGACGTAAAGAAATTCAGTACCACGATCGAACTGACGAACGTGCCTGTCGGCGTTACCACGATATTTTCTTTACAGGAACTGGCAACGGGCACCATTACCGTCGGCAGCGCCATTAACATAATGTTCCGCCGCGACAGCGAAACGCAAGTCGCCGTGGCGATCTACGACAAGAACGCCTCCGAACCCGCGTTCTGGGCGCCCGGTCAGTTAGATCTGCCCGAAGATAAAACGGTTACGATTGCCTATGATTACGACAGCGCCACGGCGGTTACGCTCACGCTCGCAGGTTCTTATGCGCTGCCCGCCGATCTGATTTCGGCAAAAGCTTTCGACGATCATTACGCAGCCACGGATTACAAGGGTTATTATTCTATCAGCAGTTATTTTATGGGCGCGGCGCCCGCGAGCACGGACGTCATATACACGATTAAGCAGATCAACGGTAAAACGCCGCTGGAAAATTATAAAGACGTGCTCGCAGCCGCGGTCGGCGCCTTTGAAACGGCGGTCGGCGCGCTTACGGAAAATTCTTCTGCGGAAGAGATATACGCGGCGGGCGAACTGGACGTGTTTGCCGAAGGCGCTTACGCCACGCTTCTTTCGCTGTGCGATACCGACGGGGCGATCGCCGCGAAAATAGAACAAGTCAGGGCGGCGTATAAGGAAAAATCGGAAGTCGTCATTTATGAAGAGATCGCCGCGCAGATCGCCGGTTTCGCCGCCGCGCTCGAAGATCTCGACGTCAACGACGAAACGGCGGTAGCCGCCGCCATCGCCGCCTATGAAGCGATAGACAGGGAAACGATGAACTCGCTTTCCGCGCAGTATAAGGAAAAACTGAACGCTTCTCTGACCGCGCTCGTGCAGGGCGAAACGTTCAGAACGATCATACTCGCCAAAGCCGAGGCATATGTTTCTTCTTACGAAGAAGCCGTCGCCGCGGGCGACGCGGCCTCCCTTTCCACGTTCAAACAGCTTAACGCGATCGTGGAAAACTGGCCCGCATATAAAGCGGAAAACTATCTCGAAATAAGTCTTACCGAAGAGGAAATCGCCGCGTTCGACGCGAGGATTGCGGCGATAGACGAAAAACTGTCCTCGTCTTTTTATTCCGCGTTATGGACGGAGGGCGATACATGGGAGGCGAGAAAGACCGATCTCGGTCTTTACGCCTCGGGCGCGGGCAAATATTACGAAACGCTGGGATTCAATCAGAAACTCGAACTCGGCAAAACTTCTTCCGTAGAATTCAACATCATCTACGCGCTGAGGGGACTGGGCAAAAATCACCTGCATATAGGTTTCTATCCCGAAGCGGGAACGGGCACGAAGGGCAGCGCCGACGGCGTGCGCGTGGACTTTTGGTTCAGCGATACGGGATTGATAGAGATTAAACCCGTGAACGGCAGAACTGAGGAAAACATCTACGACGGCGCGTATCTGTCCGTAGAGGATACGGGATTTTTTGACGTCGAGGCGGAAACGCCCGATTACAGCAAGGGCAGATATACCGTGGCGCTTTCGGAAGAGAACGGGACGCTTCTCCTTACGGTCAACGGACTTGAAATGGAACTCAGCGGCATTTCGCCCGACCTCTTCGCGGACGGCTGTTACATGACGGTCAGCGCCATGAGCGTGGAAGGCGCGGACTACAATGAAATACTCATAACAAAGGTCGGCGATACGTCCTACGTCAAGGGCGAAGAAGGCGGTACGCCGCCGACCGATCCCGACGACGGCAAGGAGGACGGAAAAGGCGGCTGCAAAGGCTGCAGCGGCGCGGTCGGATTTGCCGGATTCGGCGGCGGGGCGATCGTTCTCGCCGCGGCGGCGGGCCTGATTGCGTTCAGAAACAGAAAGACGAAAGCAAACAAAAAACAATAAGCTTTGCCGTTAGGATAAAAAGGGATGGAAAAAACTGTCCCTTTTTATTATTTTGTGCTATAATACAAATAAAGAGATTTGAATTTTTCGGGAAATATTCGGAATGGAAAGCAATGTGGTGAAAATTTACGGAAAAAAACAGCTGGATATACGCGAGGACAACAAAAGCGCGGTGATCAACGTGCTTTTACAGCAGGAATCCACGCTTCCGCAGATCGCCGAAAAACTGGGATTGAGCCTGACCGCGCTCGCCAAGGTGATGAAGGAACTGCAGCAAAAGGAAGTGGTGCGCATCGTCAAGGAAGAAACGGTGGCTTACGGCCGTCCGCCGCGCGTTTACGGTATCAACGGGGACTGCGCCATCGCCTGCGCGGCCGTGATCACCGAACAGACTGTGGTCGTTTATTATGTCGACATGCGCGGCTTTCAGATTAACGAAACCTCGTTTGCGAACGACTTCGGCAGTCTTCCCGACCTGATAAACTGCGTCGTGAAAAAGTTGAAGGACATGAAAAAACACCCGCGTTTGCAAGGCAACGCATTGAAATATCTTTACGTCGGCATTCCGTCCGTCGGACTTTTCGGCGCGGGGTTCTGCGAAAACAGGCTGGCGATAGAGGAGTGTGCGGCGGCGGGCGATCGCGGCGTGAAAGTGATCGTGCGCAGAAACGTGGACTTGGAAATGATCGCCGAACAGGAATACGGTTTTTTGAAGAGAGGCGCAGGGATAGCGCTGATCAACCTGGACGATTGCGCGGATATCGCTTTAAAGCTGGGCGGCAAGCTCTATTACGGTTTGGAAGACGGGCACGGCGTATGGCCCGGATACGACGGCTTCGAAAGGTTATGCGAAAGCTACGGGGCGGAAACGGGCGGAGATTTCTTCGCGGACTACGTCTCGAACAGGACGGAAGCGGAGCGGTTTGCGGAAAACGTGTTTTTTCCGATCTTCGGAGAACTCGGCAAGGTGTTTTTCTTTCTCGGCGTGGAGGAGGTGCGGATCAGCGGCGCCGCAAAACGGCTGGGCGAAGCATTTTTGTCGCTGGCGCGGCGCGCGTTTAAAAAAGATTTCCGCGTGGGATACACGCGGCTGGGTAAGGACGTTCCCGCCGCGCTTTCGGGCGCGGTTTGGCTGTCTACATATTCCACCCTGCAGGATAAGATGGCGAGATAAACGATTAAAACGAAAAATACCCGACTTTCTAAAAGTCGGGTATTTACTTGGTAGCCCCATGGGGAATCGAACCTATTTGGTGGTTGCCAATTTAACAATTATACACTGTCGATTTTAAAATTTAAACCCCATTTAAACCCCGCATTTTAAAAAAAGAGCATACTAAAACCCTTGTAAAACACTCGTTTTTTTTGACCTTTTAAACCCCGAAAAAAATTTTCGGGGTTTGGTAAGGATTTTTCGGTCAGTCAACTGACCGATGAGAAAAATAAAAAACCGCGGGAATTTTGCCGCGGAGTATTGACAAATCGCAAAAAGTGATGTAGAATATAGACACAAGGGCGAGACCGATAAACGGTTAGCCAGCGTTATAAATTTTTAAAATAACCGCCGGGCCAGGGCGGTTATTTTTTTATGTCTTTAATGATTCTTGCCAGAACTATCAAAATCAATAAAATGAATATGTAGTCAAGTAAGTTCATCGGACATCACCTCCTTTCCGCAAATGCGGGTGGAAGTGCTAACCGCCACGTGCTCGCCCCGTGCCTGTCTCCCGGGGAAACCCGTTCAACTATCATATTATACCAAAAATCGCCAATCTTTGCAAGCGGATATAAAAAAATGGTAAAAGAAAAAGCCCTTGTCGGGCTTTTTT
>UQZE01000110.1 GCA_900545325.1 uncultured Eubacteriales bacterium | reverse complement strand
ATTTCGGGGCTGGTCAAACCGCTCGGCATTAAGGTAACGCGGCTGGCGAGCGGCATTTCCATCGGCACCGACCTCGAATATGCGGATGAAGTTACGCTCGCACGCGCTTTCGTGGACAGAAAGCAGATGTAGGTGCCTATATGAAGATTTCCGTTCTGGGCTGCGGCCGCTGGGGGTCGTTTATCGCGTGGTATCTGTCGGGGCGGGGATTTCCCGTCGCGCTCTACGGCAGAGAAAATTCGCCGCGGTTCGCCCTTTTGAAGTCCGCAGGAAAAAACGAATACGTAACGCTTGGCGAAAACGTCGCGCTGACGAGTTCGCTCGAAGAGGCCGCGGCGGCGGACGTGCTCGTCGTGTCCGTCAAGAGCGCGGGGCTTCGGGAGCTGCTCTCTTCCCTGAGGCCGTTCGGCCTTGCGGAAAAAACGCTGGTTTTGTGCATGAAAGGCGTGGAGGAGAACACAGGCAAGCGCCTGTCCGAAATCGCCGTGGAGGAGGGAGCGGACAGAAACAAGGTCGCCGTGTGGGTCGGCCCCGGACATATACAGGCTTTCGCCGCGGGGCTGCCGAACTGTATGCTCATAGACGCATACGACCACGCGCTGACAAAGAAACTCGCCGACGCATGGCGGAGCGATCTGATCCGCTTTTATTACGGCGACGATATCGTCGGCAGCGAGATCGGCGCGGCGGCGAAGAACGTATTCGGCATAGCGGCGGGCATGCTGGACGGCGGCGGATATTCCACGCTCAAGGGCCCGCTGATGGCGCGCGGCGCGCGGGAGATCTCGCGGCTCATCAAGGTGATGGGCGGAAACGAGCTTTCGGCGTACGGGCTGTGTCATCTGGGCGATTACGAAACCACGCTTTTTTCTGAATTTTCCAACAACCGCGCCTACGGCATGGCGTACGTCAAGGGCGAAAAGTTCACCAAACTCGCGGAGGGCGTTTCCGCCGCAAAGGGCTTGAAACTGCTCGGCGAAAAATACGGCGAGGAACTGCCCATTACCAACGCGGTATATTCCATCATCTATGAAAACAAAGATCCGATGCAGGTGTTTTTGAAACTCTTTTCGAGGAGCACCAGGGCGGAGTTCTGAAAAAAGGCGCGCGGCGTATGCCGCGCGCCTTTCAATTTCTGCCCGTATACGCCTGCAGGATATATTCCCACTTCAACAGCCCGACGATGCGCAGTCGGGCGAGGTGCCATGCGGGAAACGGCGCGCCCGCCGCCGCGCAGGCTGCGGCAAGCTCTCTTTCTGCGGTTTTCACCCGTTCGGGCGGGCATTGCAGGCAAAAATACCGCCCCGCAGGGAGAACCCGCACCTGGTTATAACCTTCGGCGAACGCCGCGCAATCTATGAACAGGCGGCTGTCTTTTTCAAACAGCACGGCGGCCGTATCCCCGAAGGAAAATTTGTCCCTGTCCGCCTCCGCGATCTCGCGGTAGAAATAAGATCGGTAATCCCAGAGGTTGCCCGCATGCGGTTCGTCGGGAACGGAGGATACGAAAATCGTCCTTTCCGGCAGATCCAGTTCGTAAACGCCCTCCCGCGCGGACGGCTGCGCTGCCGTCAGTTTTTCGTATACGGCGCGGGCGTTTTCTATTTTTTTTGCGCTCTCTTCTATTTCGGCAATCTTCCGCGCCGCCTGCGATTCCGCTTGCTTGAGCCGTGCTATCACCTGTTCAAGCCCGTTCGTTTTCAAAAGCGCGTCGATGTCGGGCAGGGATATGTCCATGCGCCGCAAGAGCGCTATGGTGCGCAGGGTGATCACGTCGTCCTCGGTATAAAGACGGTATCCGGTAAATTCGTCCCGTCCGTGCGGGGAACAAAGTCCCGTTCTGTCGTAATGGCGCAGAGCCTCGGCCGTCAGTCCGCTGAGGGATGCCGCCTTTCCTACGGGAAAAATTTTTTTCATTTCTAAAATTCTCCTTGACATTTGTGTTGCACAAAGGTTTATCATGAGTATATCACAGAAAAAGGAGAAAGTAAAATGAAAAAGACAGGCATTTTGATCGCGGCCGCGGCGCTTATGCTCCTGCCCTGCTTTGCGGCCTGCGGCAAACTTCCCTATGAGGAAGGGACTTTCGAGGCGGCGTCTGCCGTGAACAGCGTATCGATCGAGGCGCGGGACCGCCGCGTGGAAATCGCGCTCGCGGACGGCGACAGGGTAAAGCTCGAATACTACCGAAACGAAAAGGAATATTACGATATTACCGAATCGGACGGCGCGCTTTCCGTAACGCTGGAATACGACAAGGAATGGACGGATTATATCGGCGCGGGCGGGGACAGGGATAAACAGGTGATCCGCGTGTATATTCCGAAAGACGGCCTCGAACGGCTTTCCGTTTCCACGACGGGACGGGACGTCTTGCTCGACGGAATATCCGCGGAAGAGATTACGCTGAGCGCGAACAACGGCGATATCGCGCTCCAAAGCGTTGCGGCGGGCAGTTCGCTCACGGCGGCGGCAAAAAACGGCAGCGTAAAGGGCTTGATCGTCGGTTCTTACGACGTATTTCAAATGGATATTTCCGTCAAGAAAGGGAACAGCAACATCATGTCCAAATCGGGCGGCGAAAAATTTTTGAAGATAGACGTCAATAACGGCGATATAGAGATAAACTTCACGGCATAAAAAAAGAGCACCGGTTTTCCGGTGCTCTCGATTTTTTATCAGGTAACGGGGATATACATGACCGTTGCGGACGTGGTCATCATGATGAAGATCAGACAGCACACGACGGCGCCGAGCCAGACCTTGCCCGTTCTGTTGAAGAAAAATCTCTGATATATCGGCAGAATGAACATCATGGGGATCAGGCTGAAGAGTATGTTCACATACAGCCAGTCCGTCGTCGTGCCCGTGTAGGCGATGGTGCCCGTCGCGGCGAACACCGCGTATTGAATGACCATGATGGCGATCAACCCGATCGAGTTGCCGAGGCAGGATATGAAAGTGCTCTTGAATTCGCTCCAGCCTTCCACTCTGTTGGTGACGTTTACCCTAATGGAATTGCCGATATAGAAGAGGAAGAAGAAGGGCAGATACATGAGCACCACGATCAGCCAGTTCACGTTGGTCAGCGGATGCGCCGAGATGAACAAAAATCTGAAATCCACGTGGAACAGATGGAAACAGACGTAATCGAACGCGTAGAAAATCGCGAAGATCGTCAGTCCCAGGAAGATCACTTTCAGCAGTTCGGGAATACGTATCGCAATGCCCTCCAGCTGGCGGTGTTTTCTCAGCGGAAGCGCGCTTTCGGCGCCGTTCGCCGCAGTATACGCCGTTGCGTTTTCCGTATTTCCGCTTACGGACGCGCTGTCAGCGCAGGCGCAGGCTTTCTTTTCCTTCGACCGCCTTATTGCGTAACGGATGAAGTAAATGGAAAAGAAGAGCACGAGCGAGATACAGCCGTTGATGGCCGCCCAGATCATGGTCGCGTTCGTCATGCGCTGGGGGAAGAACCAGGTCTGCGTGCCGCTCTGCGCGGTCGCGAACCATTGCTGCGCCCAATGCGCCGTGGGGATATAGAGCAGGCACGCGCATACCGCGCCGACCGCAAAGGTCAGCCAAAATACCATGTGATTGCCTACGCCCTTGAGCTTTGGCGATTTTTCGGGCAGTTTGTGCACAAGGCTCTTGAACGGCGCCGTGCGGAGCAGCAGCGCGCCCACGGCGGGGAAGAACACGAACGCCGCGACGAGCATAAAGCCCTGGAACATCTCTTTATAGATCCACGTCTGGTTCATATACGACATATCGGACTGCAGATCGAAAGCGATGTCGAAGAATTCGAGCGAGCTTGCGAGCGCGTTCATGTCGTAAGGCTGGAGCGCGTGCAGGGTATGTTCGTTGTAGAGCACCACCATGGAATTGTTTTTCGGGGAACCGTAGATCTGACCGATAACGGCTTCGTCCACCGTTTCCTGCCCGTTGTATTTTAAGCTGGCATTGACGAGCGCGAGCGTTTCCGGCGCATACCGCAGGTCGGCGGGATTGTGTTCGCCGCCCGCGCCTTCGTTTCTGAACGCGCCTTCGTCGTAAAGCGCATAGCCCGCGCCTACGTTGGTAAAGCCCATCACCGTCTGGCAATCCTCTTCGTTAAAGCTCATCACGTAGCCCGAAACGAAAATGGAGTGGACTTTGCTCACGCCCGTTTCGGCGGCTTCTTTGGCGAATGCGAGCGCCGCCTTGAAAGCGGCGTTGCCGCCCGCGGAGTGCCCCGCCACGCCGATGCGCGTTTTATCCACATAGTTCATGTTGTCGGTATCGTAAACGTAATCGACCACGGCGAACGCGCCGTAACCTTCGGTCGTCGCCGCCTGTCCCGAATAGCTCGCGGAGGAATCGCCCTGCGCGTAGGGATCGATACAGATTACCACGTTGCCCCGCCTGGCGTATTCCAGCGCCATGGAGGTCTGCGTTTCCTTCGTTCTCTGGAAACCGGGAACTACCACGATGCACGGCGCCTTGTTGTCCTCTGTTGCGCTCGTCGGTTTATACAGATCGGCGGCTACGTACTGCCCGTTTTCCGTGGGGAATTTGACGGACACTATGTCTATCTTGCCCCAGTCGTGCAGAAAACAGCTGGCGAAGACGGCGCTGAAAAGTATGACGAACACGGACACGAACAGACACATTTTAGCCTTGTCCCTGTACCAAGGCTTTTTCGCTTCCGCCGCGCCCGCGGCGTCGCAAGCGTTCACCTTTTTTGCCTTCATAGTTTAAGGTTCTCCTTTTAATTTTCTGTTTAAGCATAAGTTATTATAAAACAAAAAAAGTAAAAAATCAATAGTTAAATGAATTTTTTCGCAAAAAAAGTTGATGTAAAAAAAAGACTTTTATATTATAAAAGTCTGGACTGAAAAGATTATTTTTTCCGCGATACGGCGCTTATTTTTTGTGATAGCATGCCCACGGCCAAAAAAATTTTCCGAAAACTTGACGAAAATTTTAAAAAGCTCTTGAAATTGCCGCAAGAAAGTGTTATAATAACTTACGCTAAAAAAGGGACGTCCCTTTTTGCGTATTGCGCGCTGCGTAATACGCCTTCCTTAGCGGAAATAAAGAAAAGGAATAAAGATGCATGAAGAAAAGAACGTTTGTAACGGCGCTTTTGACTTTGGTGCTCGCTTTCTCTCTGGCGGGGTTTGCCGCGTGCAATACCGCGAAAACGGTGTTTACGGTATCTTTTGAACCGAACAACGGCCAAACGATGGCGAGCATAGAGGTCGTCAAGGGGCGCAAGATAACGGGCGTGGAAGACCCCGAAAAGCAGGGCTCGGTATTCATGGGCTGGTACGACAACGCGGAATGTGCGGGCGCTGCATGGGAAATGGATAAGGATATCGTCGTCCGCGACATGACGCTTTACGCCTCCTGGCTGGAAGTGACGGACGAACCTACCTCCCTTTCCATGAAGGACGAGGCATTCACAAGCTCCGTCGCCTGGGTGCAGAACGAAAGCGCGCTGGATAAAGATACCGTCAAAGTGACGGTGGAAAATTCGTCGGGCGCGAAACAGGAACTCAGCGGTTCGGTAACGGTGGAAGAAGGCTACAAGGTCGTGTTTGAACCGACCACCGAAGTGCAGGGCGGCGTGTATAAAGTTACGGTGGAAACGAACGAAGGCTCGGTTTCCGCGGAAAATTGTTATTTCCAGGGAACGGGCAGCGTTTCCAATCCCTATCTGGCGGTCAAGGCGGCCGACCTCGTTTCCGTTGCCACGGCGAAAAGGATTGTTTCTCATCACTATAAGCTGATGGCCGATCTCACCGTAAGCCTGACGTTCAACGACGTTTCGGGCACGGTCCTCGCGGGCGAGTTCGACGGCAATAACCACACCGTTACCATGCAGGGCAGCGCGACCGCGCTGTTCGACGCGAACGAAGGCACCGTCAAAAATCTGAATATCTCCGGCACGATCAGCTCCACCACCAACGCAAACATCGGTTCGGTGGCGAATAAAAACAGCGGCGTGATAGAGAACTGCGCGACCGTAAAACGCGAAGACAGTTTCAGTTCCACCGCGGGCACCGTGGGCGATATTTCCACGCTGGCGCAGGGCGGTATGGGCGGCATCGTCGGTATCAACGAAAAGGGCGGCGTAGTGAGAAACTGCACGAATAACGCGAGAGTAGCCGCCAATATCGGGGGCGGCGGCATCGTCGGCGTGAACTACGGCACGGTGTCGAACTGCACGAACTACGGCCGCATAGGCGCGGGCAACAACCTGGCGAGCGGCAAGGGCGCGGCGAAAGCCTCCTACAGCTATGCGGGCGGCGTGGTCGGCGTGAACTACGGTACGGTGTCGCAATGCGCTACCTCTGCGCTTTCGGGCGCGGCGTATGCCGGCAACGTATTCGCGCAGAGAAACGCCAAGGGCGGCGCAGACAACGGCAACAATTACCTCGGCGGGATCGTCGGGCTGAACGCCGCGGGCGCCGTCGTTACGGAAGCCGTCAACGCGGCGAAGAACATGAACGGCGACAACTACGTCGGCGGGATCGCGGGGCAGAATAAGGGAACGATCTCTTATTCCTACGCTACGAGCGAAGTCGGCGGCAGAACGTACGTCGGCGGTATTGCGGGCGACAACGGCGGCAAGATAGAATATTGCTGGACGTCTTCTTCGTTCAACTCTAACACGGGTTCGAGTACGAGCGAATTTAACCGCACCGATACCGACACGTATTTTGCGGTTTCCAACGGTACCGTAAACAACAACGTTTATATGGAAGACGCCGACGGCACTCCGCCCGTATCGGGTGAGGGCAATATTGCGGGCACGGAAACGACCATGGCCGAGCAAGACGCCTCGTCGGGCAAGTGGGTAGTGAAGGACGGCATTGCCGAACTCGTATGGCGCACGCAGGAAAAAGTGAGCGTAACCTTTATGATAAACGGCGAACCGCAGGTCGTTACGGTCGTGAAAGGCGAAAGCGTTACGGCTCCGAA
>UQZE01000109.1 GCA_900545325.1 uncultured Eubacteriales bacterium | reverse complement strand
CCAAACTGCTCGAGTGCAGGGCGTCGGGCGCAAAGGACGATAAAAACGCGAAAATCCTTGCCAAGAGCGTGATCACCTCCTCTCTTGTGAAAGCGGCGATGTTCGGCGCGGACGCAAACTGGGGGCGGGTGCTGTGCGCCATAGGTTACAGCGGCGCCGACGCGGACGTCAATCGGGCGGACGTGCGGTTCTGTTCGGCAAAGGGCGAAATCCTCGTGTGCGAAAACGGCGCGGGCGTGCCTTTTTCAGAGGAAAAGGCCAAGGAAATTCTGCTCGAAGAGGAAATTCTGATAGACGTGCGATTAAAGGACGGCAAGGCGTGCGCCACGGCTTGGGGGTGCGACCTTACCTACGACTACGTGAAGATCAACGGCGATTACAGGACATAGGAGTTTTTATGGGTTTGGAGATTACCAACGCGCAGCGCGCCGAAGTGCTCACGCAGGCGCTGCCGTACATTCAGAAATATTACGACAAAGTTGTCGTCGTCAAATACGGCGGCAACGCCATGATCAACGAAAAGCTGAAAGAACAGGTCATGGAAGATATAGTCCTTCTGCACCTGATCGGCGTAAAGGCGGTGCTCATTCACGGCGGCGGGCCGGAGATCACCGAAACGCTGAACAGGCTGGGCAAGGAATCGGTCTTTCACAACGGACTGCGCGTTACCGACAAGGAAACGGCGGACGTGGTGCAGATGGTGCTCGCGGGCAAGATAAATAAAAGCCTGGTCAACCTCCTGGAAATGAAGGGCGGCAGAGCGGTTGGGCTTTCGGGCATAGACGGCCGCATGCTGGAATGCGAACCGAAGGACAAGGCGCTCGGCTTTGTGGGAAAAATCCGCAAAGCGGACGTAACGCCGATAACCGACCTTTTGGAAAAGGGATATATTCCCGTCGTATCCACCGTCGGCTGCGATAAAAAGGGCAATGTGTACAACGTGAATGCCGATACCGCCGCCGCGTACATCGCGGGGGCAATGGGGGCGGCGAGACTTATCTTGATGACCGATATCGCGGGGATTTTGGAAGACAAAAACGACCCGTATTCCCTCATCAGGGAGATCGACGTTGCGGGCGCGGCGGCGCTTTCCGAAAAGGGCGTGATTTCGGGCGGCATGATCCCGAAGGTGGAGTGCTGCAAGGACGCCATCGGCCGCGGCGTGAAAAAAGTGATTATTTTAGACGGCCGCGTGCCGCACGCGCTGCTGTTGGAAACGCTCACCGACGAGGGGGCCGGCACGATGTTCGTGGCGGATTTAAAGAAAAATGCAGAGTTTTAAAGATACGGATAAAAAATACGTCGCGGCTACGTACGCGCGGTTCGATATAGAGATCGTCGCGGGAAAAGGCTCGCTTTTGTACGGTGCGGACGGCAGGGAGTATATCGATCTGAACAGCGGCATAGCCGTCAACACGCTGGGCGCGGCGGACGAAGAGTGGATTGCCGCAGCGACGGCGCAGATGCGCAAAATCCAGCATACGTCCAACCTGTTTTATTCTCAGCCGTGCGCTCGGCTCGCCCGCACGCTCGCAGAGCGCACGGGCGCTTCGCGGGCGTTTTTTTCCAATTCGGGCGCGGAGGCGAACGAATGCGCCGTGAAATGCGCGCGGCTCTGGGCGGAAAAGAACAAGGGCGCGGAATACTGCAATATAATCACGCTGAAAAACAGCTTTCACGGCAGAACGCTGGCGACGCTCGCAGCCACGGGACAGGAGGTGTTCCACCAAAAATTCGCCCCCCTGCCCGCGGGATTTTTGTATGCCGAGGCGGGGGACGCGGCGGGGCTTGCCGCGCTTGCGGAAGAACATAAATGCGCCGCCGTCATGCTCGAATTCGTGCAGGGCGAGGGCGGCGTGGTGCCGCTCGGCAAAGACTACGTACAACAGGTCGCCGCCCTGTGCAGAAAACACGATTTGCTGCTCATCGCCGACGAGGTGCAGACGGGCAACGGCAGAACGGGCACGCTGTACGCTTTCGAGCAGTACGGCGTGGTTCCGGATATACTGACCACCGCGAAGGGACTTGCGGGCGGCCTTCCGCTTGGGGCGACGCTCTTTTTCGGAAAGACTGCGGACGTGTTCGGCGCGGGCGATCACGGCTCCACGTTCGGGGGCAATCCCGTGTGCTGCGCGGCCGCGCTCAGCGTGCTCGGAAAAATAGACGAAAAACTGCTTTGCGGCGTGCGGAGAAAATCGGAGGCGATCCGCGCTTCGCTCTGCGGCGCGGCGGGGATCAGGGGCGTTAGCGGTCTGGGGCTCATGCTCGGGATAGAGACCGAGGCGCCGGCGGACGCCGTGATCGAAAACTGCATGAAGAGGGGCGTACTTCCCATCAGGGCGAAAAACAAGGTGCGGCTGCTGCCCGCGCTCAACATTCCCGACGAACTGCTTGAAAAAGCGGCGGAGATCATCAAAATATCGGCAAAGGAGGCGTTGAAATGAATTTTCTCAAAGGCAGGGACTTTTTAAAACTGCTCGATTTTTCGGGGGAGGAGATAGAAAAACTCCTTACCCTCGCGGAAAAACTAAAAAAGGAAAAGAAAGCGGGTGTGCCGCACGAGCTGTGCAAGGGCAAGAATATCGCGCTCATTTTCGAAAAGACGAGCACGCGCACGCGCTGCAGCTTTGAAGTCGCGGCGCACGATCTCGGCATGCACGTAACTTATCTCGACCCGACGGGCTCGCAGATCGGCAAAAAGGAAAGCATTGCCGACACCGCGCGCGTGCTTTCCTCGATATACGACGGCATCGAATACCGCGGTTACGGGCAGAATATCGTGGAGGAACTGGCCGAGTATGCCTCCGTTCCCGTGTGGAACGGGCTGACCAACGAAGCCCATCCCACGCAGATCCTCGCGGACTTTCTCACCGTAAAGGAAGAGTTCGGGCGCCTGAAAGGGATAAAGCTCGTTTACTTCGGGGACGCGCGCTACAACATGGGCAATTCGCTCATGGCGGGCTGCGCGAAAATGGGAATGGACTTCGTCGCCTGCGCGCCCGAAAAGTATTTTCCCGATAAAAAACTGATAGACGTATGCGGAAATATCGCCGCGCAGACGGGCGCAAAGCTCTCCTTCACCACCGACGTAAAGGCGGCGGCGAAAGATGCGGACGTAATATATACCGACGTGTGGGTGTCCATGGGCGAACCCGCCGGGGTATGGAAAGAGCGCATCGCCGATCTTTCGCCCTACCGCGTGGACAAAGCGGTGATGTCCTGCGCAAAAAAGAGCGCTGTGTTCATGCATTGCCTGCCCGCGTTTCACGATCTCAAAACGTCGATCGGCAGGGAAACGGGCGAAAAATTCGGCATTTCGGAAATGGAAGTAACCGACGAGGTTTTCGAAAGCCCGCAGTCTGTTGTGTTCCGCGAGGCGGAAAACAGGATGCACACCATCAAGGCGGTCATGCTCGCCACATTGTGAAGTTATGAAAAAAGCGTATCTGATTTTGGAAAACGGAAAGGTGTTCGAGGGGGTTTCCTTCGGTTTCGAGGGCGAATGCGAAGGGGAAATCGAATTCGCCGCGGGCGGCAGCGCGGACTACGCCCTTACGCTCACGGACGAAAAGCGCAGGGGAAAAATCGTTGTGGAAACATTTCCCGAAATCGGCATTTACGGCATGAGCCGCGACTGTAAAAAGAGTCCGCTCAAAGGCTACGTCGCGAAGTCGTTTTGTACGGAGCCTTCTAATTTCCGCGCGGAAAAGGATATAGGCGCGTATCTGAAGGAAAATAAAATTCCCGCCGTATGCGGCATAGACACGCGCGAAGTCGTTAAAAATATCCGCGGCCGCGCCATGAAAGCGCGCATCGCTTTTAAAAAAGATTTGTTTTTTCCCGCAAGGGAACCCGCATGTTTCGCGGCTGCGCCGCGGGTATCGGAGACGAAGAGGGACGAGAGCATAAAGAGCGTGCTCGTTATCGGCAGCGGGCCTATCGTCATCGGGCAGGCGGCGGAATTCGACTATGCGGGCGCGCAGGCGTGCAGGGTGCTGAAAGCCGAGGGCGTGCGCACCGTTTTGGTCAATTCCAACCCCGCCACCATCATGACGGACAAGGCGCTTGCGGACGCGATCTACCTTGAACCGCTCACGATAGAAACGATCAAGCGCGTCATCGTCAAGGAAAGGCCGGATTCCCTGCTCGCCTCGCTCGGCGGGCAGACGGGGCTCACGCTCGCCATGCAGCTCGGCAAAGAAGGGTTTTTGCAAAAGCACGGCGTACGGCTGCTCGGCACGTGCGTAGACTCTATCGACAGGGCCGAAGACCGCGAGCTGTTCAAAGAAACGATGGAAAAACTCGGCGAACCCGTCATTCCCTCCGCGACCGCGTGCGACGTCGAAACGGCGGTAAAGATTGCGGGCGGGATAGGTTATCCCGTCATCATACGCCCCGCGTTCACGCTGGGCGGCGGCGGGGGCGGCGTGGCCGCGGACGAAAAAGAACTGCGGGCGGCGGCGAAGGTCGGCATAGACGCGTCGCCCATCGGGCAGATCCTCGTCGAAAAATATATTTACGGCTGGAAAGAGATAGAATTCGAAACCATGCGCGACAAAAACGGTCGGGCAATCATCGTGTGCAGTATGGAAAACATAGACCCCGTTGGCGTGCATACGGGCGATTCCGCGGTGGTCGCGCCCGCGCTCACGCTCTCGCCGAAGGAATACGGCATGCTGCGGGACGCGGCGCTCAGGATCGTGAACGAACTGAACATAATCGGCGGGTGCAACTGCCAGTTCGCGCTCGATCCCGAAAGCCTGCAATACGCCGTCATCGAGGTCAATCCCCGCGTGTCGCGTTCCTCCGCGCTGGCCAGCAAGGCTACGGGTTATCCCATCGCCAAGGTAACGGCCAAACTCGCGCTCGGCTATGCGCTCGACGTAGTGCAGAACGATATTACGTGCGTTACGAGCGCCGCCTGCGAACCCGCGGTGGACTATTTCGTGGTGAAATTCCCCAAATGGCCTTTCGATAAATTCCCCGGCTCCCCGCGCAGGCTGGGAACCCAGATGAAAGCTACCGGCGAAGTCATGTCCATAGGCGACAGTTTTGAGGCTGCGCTCATGAAAGCCGTGCGCGGCGCGGAAAATTTCGATACCCTGAACGATCCGTCCCTGGAAAACGAGGACGCCGTCGGGCGCGTCGCGGCGGCGGACGACAAGCGGCTGTTCGCACTTTTCAAGGCGATCAAGGAGGGCGCGGATATAGAGCGGCTCCATGCGCTGACGAAAATTGACAGGTACTTTCTTTCAAAGCTGCGTTCGCTCGCGGAATACGAATTATCGCTTGCGGGCGGCTTGACGGAGGAACTCCTCCTTAAAGGCAAAAAGCTGGGCTATACCGACGCCGCCCTCGCAAGGCTGTCTGCTTCTCCCGTTCCCGTAAAAAAGCCCGCGGTATATAAAACGGTGGATACTTGCAGCGCCATGTACGACGCGAAAACGCCGTATTTCTATTCGGTATCCGAGGGCGTGTGCGAAGCCTCCGCGCTGAAACGTTCGGGCAAAGACGTCGTCGTCGTGCTCGGTTCCGGGCCGATCCGTATCGGGCAGGGAATAGAATTCGACTACTCCTCCGTGCATTGCGTCTGGACGCTCAAAGAAATGGGCTTCGACGTCGTCATCATCA
This sequence comes from uncultured Eubacteriales bacterium, assembly GCA_900545325.1. GTDB lineage: Bacteria > Bacillota > Clostridia > Christensenellales > Borkfalkiaceae > UMGS775. The sequence continues at coordinate 1,382 of UQZE01000109.1, read as the reverse complement.
ACAACAATCCCGAAACGGTTTCCACCGATTACGACACCGCCGACAGGCTGTATTTCGAACCGCTCACCCCGGAAGACGTGATGAACGTGCTCAGGGTGGAAAAGCCCGTGGGCGTGGTGGTCGCGTTCGGCGGACAGACCGCGATCAAGCTGACGGAATTTCTCGCAAAACAGGGCGTGGCCATTCTCGGCACGAGCGCGGAGGGCATCGACGTTGCGGAGGACAGGGAAAAGTTTGACGCCCTTTTGGAAAAACTGCGCATCAAACGTCCGAAGGGGCGGGCCGTTGCGGGGGTGGAGGCGGCGCTCTCCGCCGCAGAGGAACTGGGGTATCCCGTACTGCTCCGCCCGTCCTACGTCATCGGCGGGCAAAATATGCGCATCGTGCATAACGCCGCCGAAACGGAAACATACATGCGCCGCATTCTGAGCGGAGGCATAGAAAATCCCGTGCTCGTGGACAAATACATGGCGGGCACGGAGATCGAGGTGGACGTGATCTCGGACGGGGAGGACGTGCTCATTCCTGGCGTGATGGAACACATCGAACGGGCGGGCGTGCACAGCGGCGATTCCATTGCCGTCTATCCGCCGTACAACCTCAACGACAAGATGATGCGGAAGGTGGCGGAAGCCTCCGCCTCGCTCGCGCTGTCGTTGGGCACGAAAGGATTGGTCAATATACAGTATCTCATCTACGGCGGCGAACTTTATGTCATCGAGGTGAACCCGCGCGCTTCGCGCACCGTGCCGTATATCAGCAAGGTTACCGACGTTCCCATGGTGGATATCGCCTCCAAGGTCATGCTCGGCGCCAGGCTCAAAGACCTCGGCTGCGGCACGGGGCTTTGCAGAACGCCGCCCTATTACGCGGTGAAGGCGCCCGTCTTTTCCTTTGAAAAACTTTCGGAGGTCAACGCCCGCCTCGGACCGGAAATGAAGTCCACGGGCGAGGTGCTGGGACTGGGCGGCACGCTCGAAGAAGCGCTTTTCAAGGGGCTGGTCTCCGCTGGCATGGTGGTAAAGCGGCAGGAAAACGCCGGCGTGCTCCTCAGCGCGGACTCGCCCGACCGTTTTGAGATCGTTTCGCTTGCGAAAAAGTTCTGCGATCTGCATTTCGTCATCTATGCCACCCCCGAAACGGCCGAGGCCGTCAAGGGGCTGGGCGTGGAAGTCTGCGTAGTCAAAAGCATAAACAGGCGGGACGGCGCGTTTGAACTGCTCGAAAGCGGAAAGATCAGTTACGTCGTCTATACGGGGGCGCTGCTCGATTCCACGGTGGACGATTATATAGCCCTGCACAGGCGGGCGGTACAGCTTTCGGTGCCCTGTTTCACCTCGCTCGATACGGCGGACGCGGCAGGGGTGACTTTTCTGCTCTCT
>UQZE01000108.1 GCA_900545325.1 uncultured Eubacteriales bacterium | reverse complement strand
TATTGTTATCCATAACGACCTCCGTCAGACGTCCTTGGACGCCAGCTTGTAAAGCAGTTTGTAGAGCCTGCGCTTTTCGAAACCGTCGAGAGGGGACAGCACTTCGCCGATAAACGCCGTCATGCGCTCGGTGAGGGCCGCCGCGGCGGCAAGGCCGCTTTCCGTCAGGCGGAGCACGGACTTTTTCTTTTTATCCTCCGCTTTTTCTGCAAAACCTTTGTCGAGCAGCTCGTTCATGGCGCGCGAGGTGTTCGCCTTGTCGAGCTTGAGAATTTTGGAAAGCTCGGCCATGGTCAGCCCCTCCGCATGCGCGGCGAGCGTGGTCATGTAAGGCGCGTGTATGGCGGAAAGGGAATAATCTTCCAGGCTTTCCGCCTGCATTTTATGCATTTTTTTCAGAACGTCCGCTATGTAGACGGGGAAAATTTCAAAATTGACTTTATCGATCTTTTCCTGATTTTTCCGTATCGTCATTTTCTCGTTCTCCGTTTCGTTTTCTATATTTATTATATGCCGAAAAAGTTGACGTGTCAACGTGTTTATGCGTGTTTCAAGGTTAAATAATGGTTAAATTTTTACACCTTATCATATGTTTTTATTACAAAACGTAACGTTTTCACGGTACGGCGTTATTGACTTATGACGGGGGAAATTACAAAACTTTACGCGGCGGAGGGCGTTGTCTGCGCCGCAGCGTTTTACCCGTTTGACTTTTTTTCGGGAAAAAGATATAATAAGCGTATGATCAGGCCGACGAAACGAAATTATTTGAATGTGCTGAAAAACGCGGCGCTCACCGTGCTGGACTTTGCTCTCTGCACCGCGCTGTGCTTTCTGCTGGATTTTTTGCGGCTGAACGACCTCAACTTTCTCATTATATATATATTGGGCATTCTGCTTCTGGCGGTGTTCACGAAGGGGTACACTTATTCCTGGGTGCTGTCGCTCATCTGCGTGCTGGGGTATAATTTCTTTTTTACGGAACCGCGTTTCTCGCTGAAAATCAACGACAGCAATTATCTCGCGACCTTTATTTTAATGTTCGCGGTCGGCGTGGCGATCAGTCTCATCACCTTTCAGCTCAAAAAAAAGATGTCGCAGATCAACGCGCTCAATCTGGAAAAGATGAAACTCAAGACGGAAAGCGAAAAGGAACAGCTCAAAGCCACGCTGTTAAGGAGCATTTCTCACGATCTGCGCACGCCGCTCACCACCATCAAGAACGGCGCGGAACTGCTGCTGGAAAAGCCCGAGATCGGCGAGGAAGATAAGAGGGAGATACTCGGCGACATTTACGGAAAATCCGACTGGACCATACGGCTGGTGGAAAACCTTCTGTCGCTTTCGAGAATAGACAACGAAAAACTCACGGTCAAGAAAAAGCCCGAGGCGCTGGAGGAGATCGTGCCCCAGGCCGTCCGTACGGTGAGCGGAAAGCTCGGCGGCCGCACGGTGCATTACGATATGCCCGAAGAACTGCTGCTCGTGCCGATGGACGCCACGCTGATCATGCAGGTGCTCTGCAATATTCTGGACAACGCCGCCAAGCACACCGCGGAGGACGGCAATATCTGGATTAAGGTGTGGAACACGGGCAAGAACGCCGTTTTCCGCATCAGCAACGACGGTTCGCCCATGCGGAAGGAGGATCTCCCGCATATCTTCGAAATGTATTATACCGCGGGCGAGGAGGACAGCAACGGCGTCGGCCTGGGGCTGGCCATCTGCCAGCTCATCATAAAAGCGCACGGCGGCGGCATATCCGCCCGCAACGCCGACGGGCTGGTCGTGTTTGAATTCAATCTGCCCATGGAGGATCAAAATGGCTGAAATACTTGTCATAGAGGACGATAAGGCGATACAGAACCTGCTCAAGATCGCGCTCAAACAGGAAGAACACAACGTGAACGTGGTCGGCACCGCGCGCGAGGGCGTGGATTTTATCGTAAAGAATATCGTAGACCTCATCGTGCTCGACCTGGGGCTGCCCGATATGGACGGCATCAACGTTGTGGAAACGGTGAGGGGTTTTTCGGAAAAAATCCCCATTATCGTGGTGAGCGCGCGGAGCGACGAAAAGGAAAAGATCAAGTGTCTGGACGCGGGCGTGAACGACTATGTGCAGAAACCCTTTTCGAGCGCCGAACTGATGGCGCGCATCCGCTCGGCGCTGCGGCACAGCTCTTCGGGGGAAGAGCGAGGCTCCTTCGAAAACGGTTCTCTGAAGATCGATTATGTGGCGCACAGCGTGTATCTCGGCGGCAGCGAGGTGCACCTTACGAATTACGAGTATAAAATACTCACCCTGCTCGCGCAGAACGTCGGCAAGACGCTCACGCACAATTTTATCATTTCAAAGGTGTGGGGCCCCGGCGGGAACGACGCCAACGGGCTCCGCGTGTTTATGGCGGGGATCCGCCGCAAGATAGAAAAGGATCCGTATTCGCAGGAATTCATCCGCACCGACGTCGGCGTGGGGTACCGTATGAACAAGATATGAAAAAAAGTCCGGAAGCAACGGCTTTCGGGCCTTTTTTTATTTTAAACGCGGTCGGGCGCCGTCTTAATGCAATTTTAACGCGGCGGCGGGCAATCTTTATTCCAAACTAATTCATGTATGGGTATAATCAAACACAAGTGAGGCAATCATGCTGAAGGAGGGATCATGTCCGAACTTATATTCAAGGGCGTCGCCACGGCGCTCGTAACGCCGTTCGACAAGGAAAACAAGGTCGAATACGGCAAGCTGGAAGAACTGATCGAGTATCAGATATCCCAGGGGTGCGACGCGCTCCTCGTCGGAGGCACTACGGGCGAGTGCTCCACGCTGACCGACGACGAACTGTACAAGGTGGTGTCGTTCGCCGCGAAAACAGTCAACGGCCGCGTGCCGCTCATAGCCGGCGCGGGGTCGAACTGCACGGCGAAGGCGGCGGAGGAATGCGCCGCGATGGAAAAGGCGGGGGCGGACGCGCTGCTCGTCATCACGCCGTATTACAACAAATGCAACGAACGCGGGCTCTTTTTGCATTTCAAAGAGTGCGCGCAGAAAACAGGGCTGCCGATGATCGTCTACAACGTGCCGTCGCGCACGGGGGTGAACGTCAGGCCGGAGGCCTACGCCGGCCTTTTGAAGATCAAAAACGTCAAGGCGGTCAAGGAATGTTCCGGGCTGGTGGAACAGTCCGTGCGCATCAAAAGCTTGTATCGGGACGAAATCGCCGTTTACTGCGGTTCGGACGAACTCACGCTGCCCCTCCTTTCGGCGGGCGCGGCGGGCGCGGTGTCCGTGCTTTCCAACCTCTTCCCGAAAGCGGTGCACGAACTGTGCGCCCGTTTTTTCGCGGGGGATATAGACCGCAGCATCGCCATTCAGCAGCGCTTTTCAAAGCTCATCAAGCTGCTGTTTGCCGACGTAAACCCCATTCCGATCAAGACGGCCATGAATTTGGAAGGATTTTCGCTGGGCGGTTTCAGACTGCCCCTTTGCGAGGCGGACGGAGATTTAAAGGAGAAATTAAGCGCGGAACTCAAGGCCCTCCGCGCGGGCAATTGAAAAATGGATAACGAAAGATCTGTGGTATGTAAGTTCGGCGGCACGTCCATGGCGGACGTCGAAAGCGTCGGACGGGTGGAGAAGATAGTCAAGAGCGATCCCGCGCGCAAATACATCGTGGTTTCGGCGCCGGGCAAATGCAACGGCGGCGCAAAAGTTACCGATCTGCTCATTCAATGCTTTGAAGAGATAAAAAACGGGGGGAACTGCGATCGGACTTTCCCTTCCGTGGCGGCGCGCTACCGCGACATTTACGACTGTCTGGGGAGCGATATCCTCGATAAAACGCTTTTTTCCGTCAAAGACGCGATGGAAAAGAGCGGGCAATACGATTTCTGCGTTTCGCGCGGAGAGTATCTCTCCGCCTACTTTTTTGCCCTGAAAACGGGCTTCGGATTCGTGGATGCGGCCGAGCTTCTGCGGTTCGACAAGTACGACGGGTTCAACGCCGCCGAAACGGATAAGATATGCAAAAAACGGCTCAGGGAAACGGGGTATATCGTCATTCCCGGCTTTTACGGTTCGGACGAGAACGGGAATATCGTCATCTTTTCCCGCGGCGGTTCGGACATCACGGGCAGCCTGGTCGCGGCGGCGGTCAAGGCGGACATTTACGAAAACTGGACGGACGTGGACGGTATACTGAACGCCGATCCGCGCATCGTGCAATCGCCCGAGATCATCTCTTCCATGACGTACGGCGAACTGCGCGAGATGTCCTATCTCGGCGCGGCCGTCATGCACCCCGACGCTCTCGTGCCGCTCATAAAGACCAGAACGCCCCTCGCGGTGCGCAACACTTTCCGCCCCGAAACCGAGGGCACGCTCATTACCTCCTGTTTGAAGGAGCGGAGCGAAACGGGTTCGGGCGTTACGGGCATCGTGGGGAAAAAGGGATTTTCCGTGCTCTTCGTCCACAAGACGGGCATGAACGCGCAGAAAAACGTCGTCAGAAAAATCCTCTCCGTGCTGGAATATTACGGCATCGGGTTCGAGCACATGCCGTCGAGCATAGACGCGGTCAACTTTCTGATCCCCAAGGAAAACGTGAGCGAAGAAGTCAAGGCGGCGCTTGTGGACGAAATCAAAAAGAGCGTGCGCCCCGACGATATCCGCATGGTGGATAATTTCGCCATCGTGTCCATCGTAGGCAGGAACATGCGCAGCCGCCTGGGCGTGGCGGGCAGAATGTGCACCGCGCTGGCAAAGGCGGGCGTGAACATCAGAATGCTCATACAGGGGCTGCGCGAGATCAACATCATCGCGGGGGTGGACGAACGGCAGTACGAAACGGCCGTACGCGCGCTGTACGATGAGTTTTTGGCCGAAAAAGCGAAGGATTAAACGCGGTTTTCGCTATCTTTAATACAATCTTAATGTCCCCGCTGCAAGATAAAACGTTCTTTTAATGCGAAAGGCGTTATCATTATTCCCGAAAAAAGGAGGGAAATCTTATGAACGTACATACCGGAGAAAAAAACGCCGCCGACGTTACCCTTGCGGAATCGGCCGCGCAGGCGATACGTTCGGGAGAATATTCGCTGGCGCGCAGCATACTGCGGCAGGCGGCGGCCGTCGATATGGAGGATCCCGAGCTTTACAATCTCCTCGGGATTTCGTATGAAAAGGACGGGGACAGGCTGAAAGCTTCCAGATTTTACAGGGTGGCTTATTATATGGACCAGACGTTCAGACCCGCGGCGCTGAATTTAGAGCGCGTGTCCGAATTCGCCTATCAGGGGTCCCGCGAGATCGAGTGGGGCCTCAATATCACGGGAGGTAAAAAAGTATGACGGTCGTAACCATCGTGGCCGCGGTGCTCGCGGTCGGGTTGCTGGCTTATCTGTTCTATACGCTGTTTACAAGCGATAAGAACTGAAGGGCATCTGTGTAAAAAACTGACAACTATATTCTAAGGAGATAACTGTTATGACGGAAAGTATAATTTTCGCCGCATTGCAGGATATCGCCTACTTTTTGCTGCTGATCGGCGGAGGCTGGTTCTTCGGAGTCGCCTTTTACAAGATTTATAAAGGCCAGCCGGTGTTTGCAAAAAAGGCGTTCCTCGCGACAGAGCGCGGCATTTACAAGATCATGGGCGTAGACCCTGAAGAAGAGATGACGGCCAAAAAATATGCCCTCGGCATATTTTTGTTCACGATATTCAGCCTCATTCTCTTTATCGCCATCGTCATGCTTCAGGCATATTTGACGATGAACCCCGAAGAGATCGGGGGGATGAGCTGGCACCTCGCGTTCAATACGGCGGCGAGCTTCGTTACCAACACGAACTGGCAGGCGTATTCGGGCGAAACGGGGCTTTCGTATCTTTCTCAGATGCTCTGCCTCACGGTGCAGAACTTCCTTTCGGGCGCGGTCGGCATCGCGGTGCTTTACGCGTTGATGAGAGGCTTTACCAGAAAAGAATGCAGAACGGTGGGCAACTGCTGGGCGGACATCACCAGGGTAACGCTCTTCATGCTCCCCGTGTGCTTTATCGGCGCGGTCCTGCTCATCTCGCAGGGCGTGCCTCAGACCATGAGCGGCTCCGTTTCCTACGTGTCGCTCGAAGGCGCGGCTTCCAAGCTCTATCTCGGGCCTGCGGCCAGCCAGATCATTATAAAACAGCTCTTCACCAACGGCGGCGGTTTCTGGGGCGTCAACTCGGCGTATCCCTTTGAAAACCCCACGGCGTTCAGCAACCTCATCGAATGCCTGTCGCTGCTTTGGATCCCCGCGGGACTTTGCTTTACCTTCGGCAAAGCGGTGCTGCGCAAGGACGAAAACGGCGTGGTGCTCAAACAGAAGAACCAGGGCGTCGCTCTGCTGAAAGTCATGAGCATTCTTTTCATTGCCGCGCTCGTCGTCTGCACGGTGTTCGAATATATCGGCGGCAACCTTCCCGAAGGCGTGAGCGCCATCGGCAATATGGAGGGTAAGGAATCGCGTTTCGGCGCGGGCACTTCCGCGCTGTGGGCGGTAGCGACGACCTCGGCCTCCAACGGTTCGGTCAACGCGATGCACGACAGCTTCACTTCGCTCGGCGGCATGATACCGATGTTCCTCATGATGCTCGGCGAAATCGTCTACGGCGGCGTCGGCTGCGGCCTTTACGGCATGATCGCCTTCGCTATCCTCACGGTGTTCATCGGCGGCCTCATGGTCGGCAGAACGCCCGAATATATCGGCAAAAAAATCGGCAGTTTCGATATGAAAATGGTCTGCCTCGTCATTCTCACGCCGGTGCTGTGCCTGCTTTTGGGCACCGCGGGCACGGTCCTGATGACCGAAGCCCCCGAATGGCTTACGAACAGCGGCGCGCACGGGTTCTCGGAAATCCTGTATGCTTTCGCCTCGATGGCGGGCAATAACGGCTCGGCTTTCGCGGGCTTCAACGCAAATACGCCCTGGACGAACGTCGTCGGCGGACTGGTCATGCTGTTCGTGCGCTTCATTCCGATGTTCGCAGTCATCTTCCTGGCGGGCAGCCTGGGCAGCAAGAAGATCGTCCCCGAATCGGACGGCACGCTGTCCACGACGAACGGCATGTTCATGGGGCTTCTCATTGCGGTCATCCTCATCGTCGGCGCGCTCAG
>UQZE01000107.1 GCA_900545325.1 uncultured Eubacteriales bacterium | reverse complement strand
CTTCCGATCTCATATTCCCAGCCGAGTTCGTAAAGTTTGTTGTTGTATTCCACGTGCGACATATCGCCGCTGAGCCCGTGCGCCGCAGGCGAAGTGTGATAAAACTGCAGGCGGCGCTGATACGGCCAGAGATCGGATCCCTCTTTTCCCGTAAATTTATAAGCGCCTTTCACGCCGCCGACCTCCTGATCGTATGCAGCGTACTCCGCCCCCGTCGCGTCGTTTTCCACGGTCAGTTCGTCGTTGCCGAAACTCGCCATGACTTCAAGCGTAAATTCGGTGAGTTCGGGTTTTTCGGGATCTTCTTCCTCGCCGGGAATAGGAATATCGGGATTATCCGGTTTGACATAGCCTTCGGGGAGCGTTCCCGACAGGAAATCTTCGTTTGTGTAATACCTGAAATTCGTGTAATACATCGAACCCTTGCCGCCGGTAAAGGTGAACGCCGCACTCGCCCAAGCGCCGTTGTTTTCGCCCGCCGCCGCATCAATACGGAGCGCGACGGTCATCCATTCTCCCACGAGCAGTTTGCCGGCGTTATTGCCCTCGCTGTCGATTACGATTATTCTTGCGTCCGTGATGGCGGTATCGGTCTTGACGGTTACCATCTGCGGATCGCCCGATTCAATGGGAATGAAGAACATAACGCTCGCGGCTTCGGGGATGAGTGCGTTGAAAGTAACGTACTTCCACCCCTTTTCGTATATCTTTTTATTATTCTCTAACCAGTCGTCGTTTGTTCCTCCCCATGCGAACGGCGTAGTGCTGATAAAATAAGCCCTTCCGTTCCATGCGTCTCCCGTCGGGTTATAATAGAGATTTACGCCGTCTATCCCCGCGATCTCGCCGTCTATTTCGGATATGACCGCACTCGGCGCGGTTTCCGCAAGCCGAAATTCCGTTATTTCCATCTGCGTAAAAGGATCCAGTTCGTCAGGCAGGCCTACGGCGTTGAGAGATACATTGCCCACTTTGAACGCGTCGCACGTATAGTAGCGCACATTGGTAACGTAAGCGGTAGTCGCGGCGTTGAAACTCACAGCCGTCCGCGTTTCCCCGTCCTCTGCAATGCCCGCAAGCGATATCGCCAGCATAAACCATTTTTCCTTTTCCGCCGTATTCGTCCATACGCCGTCCGCGTCCACGATAATCACGTCGTCGCCTTCGTATTTTATCCCCGGCGTGAGCACCGCTTTTTTATACTTACTCGCCTCCGCCGCGTCCGGCACGTAAACGACGAGCGGCATATCGTCCGTCAAATACATGTTGACGACGGCGTAGGTATATTTTGCAGCCTTGACTGCAGCGCCCATTGCCGCCCAGTCGCCGCCGTAAGAATCGGCGTGCAACGTTTTGAACTGCAGCTTGTTATCGGAATCGGAAGCGGCGTTCGCGGTAACGCGGTAAACATCTTTCATATCGCCGACTTTGCGCGGATAGGCTTCGTACACCGAGGAATCCCCTTCTTCCACGAAGAGTTCGTCGTTCTGTTTCTGCACATACGCGGTCAGCGTATCCTCTGCCTGCGCTTCCTCTCCGAGCACCATCTGTTCATCGGTATAATATCTTATATTGTTGATGAATGCGAAGGAGGAAACCGCATTGTCCAGTCCGATATACAGTTCGCACGGTACGCCCGAGTCCGCTACGAGTTCAAAGTTGATGGCAATCGTAATCCAGCGGTTGGCGACAAGCTTATCGGTGAGCTTGCCGTTTTCAAGAATATAGACGTATTTTACCTGCGCCGCGGCGGTGTTCTGCGGGGAACCGTTCAACGCGACGGCCATAGGCCCGACGCTGTCGATCCCGCCGCTGATGCCTACGTGTATACCGTCCGTGCCGCTGTACCACATATCGAAAGTTACCCAGTCGGAATCATACGTTTTCGTTTTCAGATTTTCATAAGTCCCGCCGCCGTAAGTGCTCTCATGCGAAGCCGAAAGACAAATGCGCCCGCGCCACCAGTCTTGATTTCTGTTTTTATAAAGATACGGATTTTCCACGCCGTCGATCATACCGTCGAATGGCAGGTAATATTCCGTCGCTTCAGACAGCATGAAGTCGTTGTTGCTCGCCTGCACATATCCGTCCATTTTCGTATAGGTAACCACGTTAGGTTCAGGTTCTTCCCATCCTTCGGGGAAAATGCCGTCGGAATTATAGTAATACCGCACGTCCTTGACATAAGTTACTTCGTTCGGACCGTCGCTCAGCACAAACAGATCGCACTTTTTGCCGGTATCGAGAATCCTATCGAAATTAACGACGACGGTAATCCACGTATTTGCCTCCATCTTATTTGTAACTTCGCCATCTTTCAGCAGATACAGCCAGTCCTTAACCACGCCCGCGCCGGGTTTTACCCAGAAAGCATTGTCGCCCAGACCGAGATAGACTTCCGTCGTGCCCGTATAGAACAGTTTATACGAAAAATATTTATATCCCGCTTCGATGATATCCTGCGTTTTAAAATTGATCTCGCCTTCGGTTTCCGTCTTTTTGGAACTCAAATGCCAATCCCACGAACCGCTGCCGTTTCTCGCGCCCGTCGTGTATACGTAGGAACCGACGAACCTTTCGTCCGCCCCGTCGTACGGTTTGTAAGTTGAACCCCATATGCCCGCGTAATAGAAATCGTCGTTGTCCTCTATGTAATTTTCATATACGTTCACCGTAATGTTTTTACTGAGCGAGGCGGCTGCATATTCCGCTTTCAACACGGCGGTGCCCATGGCTTTCGCCGTAACGGTATTTCCCGAAAGATCAACGTATTCGCCGCCCGAAACGACGGAAACGGAAACTTCCGGATTTTCCACTTTGACCGCATTTACATAAATCACGGGATCGATTTTCGCGCTCTTTTGCACGTATTCGGAATCGATCAAAAAGAGATCAATATTTTCTTCCGTTTCCATAAACGTGCTTTCGGTAACGGTAACGCCGTATACTTTTTCGTTGAGAACAAGCCCTTTATACGTGCAGTTTACGCTGACAGTAGTACTGCCCACCGCAACGCCAGTAATCTTGCCGTCCGCCGAAACGGCCGCAACGGAAGGATCCGCCGTTTCGTAAACAAGTTCTGCGTTCGGAGCCTCTTTCTCGAGATATATCACTTTGAAACCGCTGTCCGCGGTCTGACCTTTCATGATCGTTACGTCGTCCCCGTCGATAAAGGGTTTCGAACCGTCGTCGCGTACTTTCACTGTAACGGAGCCGCTCTTTTTTCCGGCCGCCGCGGTAACGGTAGCCGTACCCGTACCTTGCGCGACCGCATAGCCGTCCGTAACGGTAACTATGCTTTCGTCGCTGGACGACCAGGAAAGTTTTTCTTTGCCGTCGTAAACGACTTCGAGCTGACGTTCTTCGTATCTGCCGAGGACGATCTCATCTTCGGCGAACGTTACTTCGGAACCGCCCGCGCATCCGACGCCGAACGCGCCGAGCGACAACGCCAGCACCAGCGTCAGAAAAATCAGATATTTTTTCATTTTTCTTCCTCCCTTATTATTTACAGAACGCGCCGATATAGGTTATACCCGCCGCGTTATTGCCCGCGATATCGTATTTCGCCATTTTTTCAAGCAGTTTGCCGCTCTCGTACGTCATGGAATTTTCCGCCCTGTATGCGGAATGCTTCTCAAATCCGTCGGGATCGGACGGCCGCGCGATCTCGGGATCGAAAGCATATTGACCTTCGATGCTTGCCGCAAGGAGAGCCGATTCGCTGAAATTCAGAAATAAGTTGTTGGAAAACGCATATTCCCTGCACGCGAGCACGTCTACCGCGGCAAACGCACCCTCCGGCGCCAGGAAAATGTTGTTTCTGAAATATATTTTTTCGCCTACTCCGTATTTGTTCGTATAGTCGGAAATGTTCAGCAGATTTTGGCTCACCAGCCCTTCGGGCATGAGCACGGTATTGTTGTCGATATACAAATTATACATATAGCTCGATATGACGAACGCGGAGGAATGCCCATTGGTGCCGTTGTCGGCAAACACGTTGTTTCTTATAAATACGTCGTGCCAGGGCGCTATGGTGGTTTCGTTCTTCACTTTATTGCCCTCGGCGTCGTAAAAGGCGAAATTTTCCGTTCCGGAATTGCACAGCAGTATACCGCCGCCCGCGTTGTGATGGCTGTAATTGTACTGAAAAACAATGTTGCTGCAGCCGATATCGATGTCGAACCCCTGGCCGTCGCCCGCGCCGTTATCCAGGTGGGTATATGCGGCCTCATTGTATTGCATAACTATATCCGAACAGCTGTGCGGCCATATGCCGGCGTTGAAAAAACCGCTCCTTCCGAGATAATTCGCGTGATAACAGGTGTTGCCCTCCAAGAACGAATTTTTCGAACCGAGAAGTACGATACCGTCCCCGCCCGTATGGCTCACAAAATTATTCTTGACGACCACGCGCCGCGAGGGATAATACCCCGTTTCGTCGTCGCAGTATTTGTTTACGCCCCATTCCATGCCAGGGCGGCATGCCCATTGCGAGGTGAGGAACATGCCGCTCCTCGCCACGCGGCGGATCGTGTTGTTTTCTATCCAGACATCTTGATACCACGACGGCCCTATCTTTGTAGAACTCTGTGTATCGAAGATGATTCCGCCGTTATTGTAGCTGAAATCCGCGTCCGAACAGATCGCGCGTACGGCGGAGATATCGAGTTGCAGATCTTCCGAATCGCCTTCGCCGGTCCAGTTGTAATTCACGTCGTGAATATAGCATCCGCTGATGACTATATTTTCCAGCGCCCCTACCGAAACGGCCTTAACCGTAAATCCCGTTTTCCCCGTCTTGTTGGAAAGCGCAATGTTGAAAACGCGAGTATTCCCCGCCGTGACGTAAACGGCGTACGGTCTGTTCCCCGCCTCTATTTCGGGCAGGTCCCCCGTGCCGTAGGAATCGACGATCAGCGGTTTGTCCTTTTCCGCCGCATATCCCGAAAGGTCGAGATATCCGTCGGCGAACACCGATCCCTTTTTGAAAAGGAGTTTGGTGGGAACGTATTCCTGCGAAAGCGCGTCCACCACGGCATTTGCCGCCGATATCGTCTTTTTAGGGGAACTTTCGCTCAGTCCGTCGTTCGCGTCGTCCCCGTCATCCGCGAAATACCATATCTTATACCCGCTTTCGTCCACCTTTCCGTAAGTCGGGGAAACATATTCCGCATCGTATCTCTTATCATCCGTGTCCGTTCCGTCAGGCGGTGTATTCGGTTTTCCCGACGTATTGCATCCTGTAAAACACATAACAACTCCTATTGCAAAAATCAAAATTTTTTTGAATAATTTATTCATCATTCCTCCTAATAAATATCTCCGAGCGACTTTACGGAGTTGCCCGAAAGACCAAACATAATGAAGGGTATCGGCAAGAGCAGCAGGCTCAGCGCGCACCAAAACGCGTAATGTCTTGCCGAAAAACGCCTGTACATCTTTGCGGAAGATTTCAGCGCCGCGAGATAGAACAGCGCCGCGGAAACCGCGAGCGGCAGGATCATAATCTGCCAAAGCCCCGTTCTGCTCGGCTCCGGCAGCGTGCCGCTCCATACTGCGAGCAGCCCAGCGACGGCCGAAACGACTACCAGAACAAACACGAACGAACCGTATTTTTTCATTGGGATGCTGAGCACCGTGAACGCGCCCGTCAGTTTTTGCAGCACCGCAAAACTGTAAACGGGTATGAAAGCGAGTTTCCATTTTTCCTCGCCGCATTTTTTAGCCATGACCGCCGTTCCCGCGGCGAAAAGTTCGAGCATTAGGAACACGGCGCAGGCCGTTATCGCATAATTCGCCATATTTCTACTTTCCGTTCACTGCCGGATTCAGAATCTGATAATACTGCGAAACGGTATTTATGTACGATTCCGCCACGCTCAGAAACATGCTTTGGTAATACGGGAAAAATTTTATGCCCGAGGAAGAGTCGTACACGGTATCGGGATCGAGTTCTCCGTACCATACCTTCGTCGCAAATTCTCCGTAAAACGGGTTGGCCGCCGACTTGTAATTCTCGTTTAGCTGCGAATTATACGGCAGCAGAAAATTCACGGTGTCGTTGTTTATGTAGTTATCTTCATCCGCGGCGGTGGCAATCCAGGACTTTTCTTCCTCGGTATACCCCGCGTACGTCAAGTCGGATATCTGCTGATTTTCCACCAACGCGATCGCGCCCGAATAGGGCTTTTTCGTCATATACTGTTCGTTGGGATAGGAATACGTGCCGTCCTCGTTTTTAACCCAGTGCGTCCCCTCTATGCCGTACGTGCAGAGTTCGTAATTTTCGGGTTTGGAATACATCCAGTTATAGAATTTGATTATCTCTTTCGCGTTCGCGGAATTTTTCATAATGCAGGCTACGAAAGTCGCTTCGGAATTTTTCATAAATCCCTTTTTCGCGCTCGTTCCGTCGGCGGGAAGAGCGCCTAATACGGCGAATTCCGCGGACGCATTATAAGACTTCACTTTCCTCGAAACCTGTATGAGGTGCTGTACGGTCGGATCGCAGACGAATACGCCCGTTTTGCCCGCGATAAATTCCGATTCGAACAGTTCGAGCGACATATTGTTTGCGCTCGTGGAAACCAGCCCGTTTTTAACCCATTTGTATTCGAGTTTCAAAACGTCCTCATATTCGTCCGTGGCAAAGCCCGGCAGCACGCTTTCGTAATCGCCGTTTTCGTCATATTGTTCTGTATAACTCCAATAGCCTGCGTCCGCATAAGGCCCGAGAACGAGGACTTTTTCGAGATCCCAGATCGCGCCCGAAACGACGTGCGTACAATCCCCTACCACTTGCTCGATATGCGCTTTCATCGCGACCAGCATTTTCTCAAAAGTGGCCATGTCGCCGACAAACGTCTTACTCGTATCTGTCGGATCGTCCGTAAAACCGCAGGCTTCCATGTAATCCTTCCGCACGAGAATTCCGAACTTATATGGACTGACCACCGAAGGGATGCCTATCACCTTTTTATCGTAAGTGGTAACGGCGGAAAGAGCGTTATCGCTCAAACTGTCCAGAATATTGCCGCCGTAATCTTCGAGCAGATCCGCGATATCGTAATAACAGTTGTTGGCGAGGACATACTCGTCCAGCCCTTCGCCGCCGCGCGTGTGCGACACCACTATGTCTACTTGATCGCCTCCCGAAAGAGAAGTAGATCGGAAGAGCACACGTCTGAACTCC
>UQZE01000106.1 GCA_900545325.1 uncultured Eubacteriales bacterium | reverse complement strand
GACAGAAAGGCTTCGGGCAATACGTCGGTGGAAATTTACATGTCCGCGTACGGGCAGACGGAATGGAACGGCAACGCCTTCCGCATTTCCGTCGTGCCGACGGGGACGGATACCTGCATAACGGAAATGCGGACGTACCGCGACAGAAAGCTCGATTTCGGGGACGGCGAGAAGGTCGATCTGAACTGGGTGCTTTGGGATAAGGCGCACCTTGCGGGGAGCCATATCAACGGCGTCGGCATCAATTCCAACTTCAACGAGGGCTACGATATCGAGCTTTTCGTCCCTTACGAGAGTCTGGGACTTTCGGAAAGGCCGCCCGCCGTACAGTATATGACCGCGTTTTATCACGTGGAATCGGAGGCGACCGACGCCGACAACACCTGGACGAAATGCAACCCGACCTCGGGAACGACGGCGTTCAGCACATGGCTTGTGGCGGATAACGAAGAGATAGACGAATATTCCGTGATGGCCGATAAAATGGTTGTCTGCGACGAATATATGACGCTCGACGGAGAACTTTCGGAGGAGGAGTGGACGTCTGCGGAAACGACGGGCTATACCGCAGGAAAGCCGCAGTACGGCAAGGAAGCGGAGATTTCCGTAAAGACGCATTTCGGCGACAGAGGCTTATATGTCGGCCTTTCGGTTGAGGACGGCAAAGTTTACGCGACGGAAACGCGGGACGTCAAACTGAACAGCGGTTTCGAACTTTGGCTGCAGAGCGCGGCGGCGGAAAAAACCGACGGAAATTCCATGCAGCTGCGCGTGGACGCGCTCGGCGGCGTTACCAAATGGAAATATAACGAAAGCTCGGCTAACTGGAAAGAAACTTATTTCAAGTCGCGCGCGGCCGTCGCCCTGCACGGCTGCGAAGAGAACGAAGACGGGACGATCGCCTCCGACGACGCGCAAGGATTTGCTGTGGAGATTTTCATTCCGTGGAGCGAATTTTCCTTCGACGCCGAAGCGGGCGTGGCGCTCTATCCCGCGTACGTGCGCGCCACCGACAACGAAAATCTGAAAAATACCGAAAGCGAAGCTTGGCAGTATTTGCAGATCGCCAGCCAGACGGCGGCGAAAACGCAGTCTTTAAAATCTCTCTTCCGCTTTACGGAAAACGGGTGCGTCTACGCGCTGAGCGCGAAAGACGTCGTGTTTACGGGGGCGGATCTCGGCGGCGACGGCAGCTATACCTTTACCGTTGAACTTACGAAAGCGCCCGACCTTGCGCCGATCAACGGAGCGCTGACGGCAGCGGCGGCCGCAGGCGCGGAAACCTCCCTGCCGGAGGGAATGTCGCTCGTCGGGGAAAGCGGCGGAGAATATACTTTTAAAATCGCCGCCGACAGCGTGGACGACTTTACGACGGCACGGCGCATAACCTTTTCGCTGGACGGGGCGCGGACCGAGATTTCCGTGAGAAAATCGCCGATCGTCTACGACGGGAAGATAGATGAAAACGACGCGGCCTACGCGGAACCGTTCTCTTTCTATGCGTCGAAGATAACCGACAGCGAAGTCATCGACATGGAGGGCACGGTATACGGTTACGACGCGGGCGACGGATTCGCGCTCGGCGTCGTGTTCGACAGCGATTACATAGACTGCAACGATTCCTCAACGAGCGGAAATTACGGCGGCGGCATCGAGATCTCCGTCGGTACGGCGCAGGCTGCGGCGGGCGGCGGCACGCGCGTGGTATGGCGCATATACCCCGACGGTACGGCGCGGGTAGGCGTTAACAAAAACGTACCGGAAACGGCGCGCGTGGACACCTTCCCCGGCGCGTCTTCATGGGGTATTGCGAGCATTGCCGGCGCGGACGGCGCGGGATATAATAAAATGACCGCGGAATTCTTCCTGCCGTACGATTACTACGGGGTGAACGGCGCGGATGAACTTTATATCGCGATCGGGCTGAACGCCACCAAAAAGTCGGACGTAACCACTTACGCAACCGTTTGGCTGAACGGCACGGGGACGAAATCGTACGTGCCTGCCGCGTCCTTGACGGCGTTTGAGATGAAAGATGCGGCGTGTTCGCTCGTCGGCGGCGAGGGTACGTTCCGCCTGACCACGGATATCGAAGGCGAAACATATGTCAAGGGCGCCGTTTTCGAGGGCGCGGATGTTACGGAAGAGGATTTCGGCGTTTACCGCGTACGCTCGGAGGCGAGCGTATCGCTGACGGCGAAAAAAGGCTCGCGCACGGCAACGGTCGAATGTACGGCCGAGGCTGCCCCGCAGCTCGACGGCGCGATAGGCGAAAACGAATACGCTGGCCTGCTGAAAGAATATTCCATGGCCGACGGCGATTACGCGGCCGACGTCAAGGTCTATTATAAGACGACGGGTGCTTCCGTATACCTCGCTTTCGACGTGCGGGAAACGGGCGCGGCGAAATATGTGAAGGATACTCCGAGCGGCAATCAAGGCACCGCGGGCATCAACTTCGCCGTAGCGAGCGAGGGCTTTGCGCGGGCGAATTATTACAGGGCGTATGCAACGGGCAAGGTGCGGATCAAGCAGAATTTCGGCGGAAAGGCATTCGGCGCGCCTAATTCCGATGTGGCGGAATTCAATTATTTGTGCGGCAGCGTACGGGTGGAAAACGGGCAGGCGGACGATATTTCCGCTTATGTACTGGAATGGCGCGTTGACTACGCCGATTACGGGGTAAACGGCGCGGACGAATTGTATTTTCTCTTCGGTTGGATCAACGGCAACCAGGCCGACCGCGGGTTCAGCGCCGATACGGGCGCACAGTTCAATATAGTAACGAACGATCAGAACAACGGTCTGTTCGCCCTTGAAAATTATTTCACCGCGGAGGCCGTTTCCGAATGAAAAACTTTTTGAAAGGCGCCGTCTGCGCGGCGATTGTATGCAGTATGTTTATTCCCGCGTTTGTTTCCGGCGGCGCGGCCGCCGCCGATAAAATTGTAGACGTGTACCTGATCGCCGGGCAGTCGAATGCGGTCGGATACGGCTACGACGACCTCGAAGAAAACGGATTTACCGACGAGAGGCTGAAAAACGGATACGACAACGTGCTTTTTTACGGTCGTTACGAATCGGATAAAGAAGTTCCGTCGGGGCTCGTCGAGGTGAAAAAGGGGCTGGGCAAGAACTGGACGAACGGACAGAGCGGTTCGGGTGCGGAGATCGGCGTCGCCGCGGCGGTGTCCGACCTCGCGGACGGCGGCGTTTCCGCCGTAATCAAATGCGCGTGGGGCGCTACCTTCCTCGCGCCCGATACGGGCAATGCGGTTTCCGTAAGCCAGGGGACGTGGACGCCTCCGAGTTATATCGAAAAATATTCGCTCGACACGAACGGCGGCAAGATCGGCGCCATGTATTCGCGTTTTCTGCAAACGGTGCGCGACGGTTTGAATCTTTTGAAATCCGAAGGATATACGCCCGTTTTAAAAGGTATGTGGTGGATGCAGGGCGAAGCGGAATGTCCTGACAGGAAGAACGCCGCGGCATACGAGGAACTGCTGACCTGCCTTATTTCGGACGTGCGCGCCGACCTTTGCGAACTGACTGCGCAGGACAGCGCGAAAAACTTGCCTTTCGTTCTGGGAAAAATATACCGCAATCCGGAATTTTCGCAGTTCGCATATATCGACGAGGTCAGACAAGCGCAGCAGAACGCTGCGGATAAGCTGCCCAACGTGTTCGCGGTGGATTGTACGGGACTGCCGCAGCAGGACGGCTGGCATTTTTACGCTTCCGCACAGCTTTGGCTTGGGCGGCAGTTTGCGGAAACGGTGCTTACTTCGGAAGGAAAATTCAAGGTTTCCGTCGAAGGCGAGGGCGTGTCCGTCACGGGAAGCGGCATCAAACGGGCGGGGGAAAACGTGAGCGTCCGCGTTCAGGCTCAACGCGGGTATAAGCTCGCGGGGCTGAGCGTGCGCGTCGGCGCGGACGGCGCCGAAGAGTCGGTAAGGACGGACGAAAACGGATATTATTCCTTCGTCATGCCTGCGGATAACGTATTCATAAAGGCCGAAACGGAGGCTTTGCCCATGTTCAGGCTGATCTCGGCTGAGGTCAGCGACGCGGCGGGCGGCAGCGTTTTCGCGGGTGCGGACGCAAAGAACGGTTGGTACGAGGGCGAGAGCGTTTCTTTGGCGCTCACCGTATCGGAGGGTTACGAGTTCGCGGGCGCGGCGGTGAACGGGAAGCCGATCGGTCCTTCCGACAGCGACGAACGAGCCTATTATTTTACGATTTCCGAAGCTGCGGACGTGAAGTTCTACGCAGAAGTGAGAAAAGTTACCGTCGCGCCGCCCCCTGAGCCCGAACCGCCCGAACCGCCCGAACAGAAAGAAGGGTGCAAATCCGCGCTGGGCGCGGAAACGGGATTCGGTCTGTTATTTGCCGCAGGAGCGGCGGCGGCCGTAAAGAAAAAGAGATAAAAAACAAAAAACAACGGCTTTTGCCGTTGTTTTTTTACATGGAGCAGGTGATGAGAATCGAACTCACAACCACAGCTTGGGAAGCTGTTGTTTTGCCACTAAACTACACCTGCGATACGTTTTCTGCCGCGCGGAAACGCCGCGGCGGCTTTTTACTTTTCTCATTATAGCACATTGTCGGCTAAAAGTAAATAAAAAATAATAAAAAAATATTTGTCAATCCGCATATAATATGTTATAATTATCAAAAAACGGGGGAGGCTTGTTATGGCACTTTTCTTAAAGATCATAGAATGGAGCGACGACTCGAAAGACCAGCTCGTATATAAATATCCGCTCAAAAACGCGGGACGCGAGGTAAACCAAAAGAGCAAGCTCGTCGTCAGAGAATCGCAGGAGGCGATATTCGTCCATAAGGGGCAGATCTGCGATATTTTCCCCGCAGGTACGTACGATCTCAATACGGAGATATTCCCGATACTTTCCAAGCTCGCGGGCTGGAAATACGCGTTCCAGACGCCGATCACGCTCGACATATATTTCGTCAGCGTGAAACAGTTCACGGGCGTCAAGTGGGGCACCGCCAACCCGATCATGATGCGCGATCCCGAATTCGGCATGATACGCGTCAAGGGATATGGCTCGTTTGCGTTCAAGGTGCATGATTCGGGCGTGTTTTTAAGGGAGCTGTTCGGCACCAATTCCACGTATAAAACGAGCGATATCACCGACTGGCTCAAGACGATGCTCATTTCGGCGTTGACCGACGCCATCGGCGAAAGCAAGATATCCGCGCTCGATCTCGCGGGCAACACGCTGGAATTCAACGAGATCGTCAAGCACAGCATACAGGATAAATTCAAGTCCATCGGCCTCATGCTGACCAATCTCTTCATCGAGAACATGTCCGTTCCCGAAGAAGTGGAAAAGGCCATCGACGAGCGCACCAAGCTCGGCATACTGGGCGACAAGACGGACGTCATGATGAAAATTTCCGCGGCGGAGGCGCTCAAGGACGCCGCGAAGAACGAAGGCATGGGCGGCTCGTTCGTCGGCGCGGGCATGGGCATAGGCGCGGGCGCGGGTCTGGGCTCCATTTTCGGAGAGGCCTTCAAGAGCGCGCAGCAGCCGTCGAACGGCGGCGCAGGCGCAGGCGCGGCGGCGGGCGGCGCGGTTTGTCCCAAGTGCGGCGCGCATGTCGGCGCGAAAGCGAAATTCTGCCCCGAATGCGGGGAAAAGCTGGCCGCCAAAAAATTCTGCCCCGAATGCGGCGCGGAAGTAAAGGCTTCGGCGAAATTCTGTCCCGAATGCGGCAATAAATTCTGATAACGACCGTTAAAAACGGAAAGGAGAGAAAGATATGGCAAAGAAAATCACGGCTGAAACGAAGATATTCGACGCGCTGGAGATCAACCCCAAGGCGGGCGATATCCTCATGAACTACGGCATGCACTGTCTCGGCTGCGCGCTCGCGCACGGCGAAACGGTGGGGGAGGCGGCGGACGTTCACGGCGCCGACCTCGAAAAAATGCTCGAGGAACTCAACGACGTAGAATAATCGTCTGAAAGCGGGCGGCGCGGGATAAGCGCCGCCTTTTTCCGGAAATGATCGGGAGGGGATTATGGAAGAAGAGATGAAAGACGGCGCCGTGCCGGAACAGGTGGAAACGGAGAACGTAAAATGCGATTCCTGCGGATCCAATATGAAGTTCGATCCCGAAAGCCAGATGCTCTACTGCGAGCACTGCGGCCGGAAGGAGAGTTTTGCGGTCTATGTGCAGGCGGACGAACTTGCGATCGAGGACGCGCTGAAAACGGGCGGCGCGAGCTGGGCGGAGGAAACAAAAGTTTTCCGCTGCGAGAACTGCGGCGCAAAAGTCGTGCTCGACAAGGGCGAAACGGCGGCGGTCTGTCCTTTCTGCGGGACGGCGCAGGTTGTGGAACTCGAAGAGCTGGCGGGGCTCAAACCCAACGCGCTGCTGCCTTTCAGACTGACGGCGGAGGAGGCCGCGTCCTCGTGCAAAAAATGGGCGAAGAAAAAGGTATTCGCACCCCGCGCGTTCAAAAAGAACCTCAAGACGGACAATATGCACGGCGTATATATACCGTGTTTCACTTTCGACAGCAATACGGAATCGGTCTATTCGGGGCGTATCGGCAAACGGCATACCCGAACGGTCGGTTCGGGGAAGAACCGCAGGACGGAAACATATATCGTCTGGCGCAACGTCAGCGGCAGGTTCAGTCATTTTTTCGACGACGTGAGCGTGGTTGCCGGTTCCAAGGTTACGCAGAAAGACTTGGCGAAAATGGGACCGTTCGACAGCAACCGCTCCACGAAATACGACGGTAAATACCTGCTCGGCTTTTCTTCCTATTATTACGAGAAGGATATTTCTCAATGCTGGGGAGAGGCGAAGTCCATGATGGACGCGCAGCTGAAACGGCTGATTCTGTCGCAGTATAATTACGACGTGGTCGATTACATCAACATCGGCACCAAGCATTATTCCGTTACATACAAATACGTGCTCCTGCCCGTTTATGCGGGGCACTTCGATTTCAAAAAGAAGATATACTCGTTTTTCGTCAACGGAACGAACGGCAAAGTTACGGGAAAAACGCCCGTCGCCGTCTGGAAGGTGCTCGTTACGGCGCTCGTCGGGCTGGCGGCGCTGGCGGGACTGGTCTATCTCGTCATGCAGTTTATGTGAAACGGGGCGCGGCGGCGTTTTGCCGCCGCGCTGATTGCGTTTTTTGAAAGCGGATACGCAAGATGTTGTGTTTTCCGCTTTTTTCTTTAAAAAACTTGCAAAAAGGCGAAAAAAACCTTTAAAAACAGTTGACTTCAGAT
>UQZE01000105.1 GCA_900545325.1 uncultured Eubacteriales bacterium | reverse complement strand
GACGTGTGCTCTTCCGATCTCCCGTACGCGGACATGTAAATTTCCACCGACGTATTGCCCGAAGCCTTTCTGTCCGCCGAATAATACACGGCGGTATCCTTGACGGAAAACGCCACGTACACCCCTTTCTGACCGAGATAACTCTTCGTCGTCATGGTGATGGGATTGCTTTCGGTGCCGCTCGAATGCGCGAATGTCCAAACGCTGCCTACCTCGCCCCATTCTTTTTCGTCAAAACGGCCGTCTATCTCAAAGCCTTCGTCCGTTTCCACGCCGGGATAACCGCCCTCGTACGTCGGATTTTCAAACTCGAAGCCGCTCAGCGAGCCGAGCTCCTCCTGCGTGGCTTTTACCGCGCATCCGCAAAAGGCCGTAAGCGCCAGCGCGACCAACGCGAGCAGCGACAAAATTTTTCTTTTCATCTCATTCCTCCTTATTTGCCGAGCACCCAGATATCGCCGATCGCGGCGACGCCCTCGCTTCTCGGCGCTTTGAACGTTACGGTAACGGCGTTCACCTCGATTTCGTTGAAATCGAGCACCAGGTTGCTGCCCGCGAACATCAGTTCCATCGCGCCGTAGCACGTGGTTTCGTCAAAGCGGAAAGCCGCGTCGTCCACGGCGACCGTACCCTTCGCGCCGGACGGCATTCGGACGGAAAACTCTATGCGCGCGATTTTGTAAAACGTCTTGCCGTAATCGATGCTGTTATAGATCATGAGCGAACGGATCTTTCTGTAACCGTCCCATTTCAGCTCCACCTTCGCAGCCGCGCCCGCCGCAAATTCCGTTTCCCCTATCGCACCGTAGGTATGCGAGGCGAAGAAACCGTCCGTCAGCCACTTCGTATCGCCGCCCTGCGCCAGTCCCTCCGCGGTTACCTCCGCTTCGGGCGCAATATTTTTATACCCGCTGAAAACTTGCGGCAGCGCCTGCAGACTGTAGGACGTGGGGCCGTTTGCGGCCATAACCACCTCTTTTCCGTTGTTAATGAAGCCGACGCGGTCGTAAGCTACGGCGCGGTTGTTGGAATCTATCATGTATCTGTCCGCGCCTTCGTGGTGGAAAATAAACAGTTCGTCTCCGATCTCCGTCAGAAAGTGGTGTCCCGTACCCGCGTTCTGAATCCAGTTCATATCCACGGCGAGCACCAGCCCGCCTTCGGCTTTGGAAAGTTTTCTGAAAGGCCCCTCAGGGCTTTTCCCTATCGCCTGCGCCACCGCGTAGAGGTTGGAGGTAGTACCGCCCACCGAATACGTAAGGTAATACGTGCCGTCGCGTTCGTACATCTGCGGAGCCTCGTTGATGGTTTCCGCCGCGGCGCGTTCCGCGTCGACGTCGTTGATATTCGCCTCGCTTCTGTCGTCCGGCGTATTGTAGCCGACCGCCGTCAGTATCTTTGCGGAAGAATAATCTATCGTCGCGAAATCCTCGCAGGAGAACACCCATATATCGGACTTGTCGCGTTCGGACTGGGGGATTTCGTCCTCCTCCGTCAGCACGTTGTAACGGTCCTGACCTTTGGACACGTAAAGATAGATCGAACCGTCCTTATCGACGAAATACGACGAATCGAGAAAGCGGTATCTTTCATATTTACCCGTTTCACAGGCGACGCCGTCCACCGCGGATATCTTCGCGGGATCGAGTATCGGATCGCCCAGGCCGATAAGGTCTCCGTTACCGTTCGTACCTGTCCATTGTACGAACGGTCCGACGGGACTGTCGGACACCGCCAGCCCGATATAGGTGTTATCGTAATATCTGCCGCCGGCGGCCTTGCAGTTTGCGTTGCGCCCCGAATATGTCATGTAATATCTGCCGTCCGTTTCGCTGCGGATTACCTCGGGCGCCCAAAGGCTGCTGTAACTCCACGATTTTCTGTCCGGCTCGAACGCCACGCCGTAAGACGTCCAGTTCACGCCGTCCGTGCTTCCCCAGACGCCGAAAGCCGCCGCGCCCAGCGTATTGCTCGTTCCGTACACGAATATGGTGCCCGCGTAATCGCCCTCCTCGATATACAAAGCGCAGGGATCCGCCACCTTTTTCAAAGAAAGATCGTTGCGATAAAACAAAGAAGTATCATATTCCGTAAGCATGAGCGAGCCGTCCGCGTTCGGTTTCGTGCCGTCGCCGTAACCGAATTCCACGTTTTCGAACGCGTTTTTGCCGCAGGCGGAAAAACCTCCCAGCGCCAGCGCGAGCGCAAGCAGTAAAGCTGCCGTTTTTTTCATTCTCATAACATTTTCTCCTTATTTCACATTTTCAGGCCCGAAGCGACGATGCCCGATATAAACTGTTTCTGCGCGAATACGAATACCAGCACGGTAGGAATGAGCGCCACCATGGCGGAGGCCATGACCGCGGCCGAATCGGTGCTCCTCGAACTGGAAAACTGCGTGAGCATCAGCTGCAATGTATACAGGTTTGTGTTTTTCAGATAGAGCAGCGGACCGAGGTATTCGTTATAGCCGCCGATCAGCGCAAGCACAAGCTGCGCCCAGAAAGCGGGCATGCCGATCGGGAACATGATTTTGAAATATATGCCGAAATATCCCAAGCCGTCCAGACATGCCGCCTCCACCATCTCGCCCGGCACGCCCAAATAATACTGCCGCATGAAAAACACGCAGGAAGCTCCGCCCAGAAGAGGCGGCAGAATGACGGGCAGCGGCGTGGTGAGCCAGCCGAGCCAGTAGAACATGAGGTAAGACGGAATGAGCGTGATTACCCCCGGTATCATCATGGTGGCGATCAAAAATCCGAACATGCCGTTTTTTGCGCGGAACCTCAGTTTAGCATAAGCGTAGGCGGCCATGCCCGCCAGTACGGTGCTGATAAGCGAACGCGGCACCACCATCCAAAGCGTATTGAGAAAACCGAGAACGATAAGCGGTATGGTGATGGCGTTGCTTCCCTTATAGGTCAGCACGTCCTTATAGCCGTGCAGACTGAACTCCTTCGGCCACCAGGTAAATTCCACGTTCATGGCCTCCACGCGCGTCTTGAACGAAGTGACGAGCGCGATATAAAACGGGAACAGCACGACGACGGCCGTAAGTATCAAAAAGGCGTAAGACAGCGCTTTCGACGCCGCAGAACGAGCCTTTGCCTTTCCGTTGTTTCTTCTCTGCGCGATAACGTTCTCAGTCATAATGCACCCACAATTTGGAAATCTTGAAATTCAGAACGGTGATCGCGAGTATCATCAGCGACAGCACCCATGCGGTCGCGGACGCCGCGCCCATGTCGTAATAATTGAAGCCCATGCGGTAAAGATAGAACACAATGGTCAACCCCGCGTATTCCGCGGACTGGCCGCCCGTCGGATCCATGACCTGCGACTCGCTGAACATCTGAAAAATACTGATCATTCCCGTTACGAGCAGAAAAAACAGCGTGGGCGAAATTGCGGGCACGGTAATGTGCGCGAATTTCTGCAAAGCGTTGGCTCCGTCTATTTCCGCCGCTTCGTAATACGAGGAATTGACCGCCGTCAGCCCCGCCGCCAGAATGATGATCTTATACCCCGTGGTCGACCAAAGCAACATCATCAAAATGGATAAGCGAAACATATTTTTATCGATAAGCCACGGAATTTGTCTGCCCAAAAGCACGTTGAATATGCCGTAATTATAGTTATAGAGCCACTTCCAGATGTAAACGATCGCGACGGTCGAACAGATGTACGGGAGAAACACGACCACGCGGAAAAATCCCTTTCCCCGCACCTTGGAATTGAGCACGGCCGCGACCAGCAACCCCAAAAAGATGGAAACGGGCAGCACGAGCACGTAGATAAGCGTGTTCACGATGGAAGTGCCGAAATTCGGATCCGTGAAAATATACTTGAAATTTTCAAACCAAACGAACTCCGCGCCCTCGAACGAGGTGATCTTTTTCATTTTGAAAAACGCCATAACGAGCGCTAACACCATCGGCGCCAGGCCGAACAATACGAACCGTATCACGGGCAGCGACGCCATGATCGTGCCGCATATTTCCTCGTTTTTATATACGCTGCCGCGTCTTTTCTTCGCGGTCCTCTGCGAAATTGCCATACAGGGCTTATCTCCTCGTATAATCGTATAAAATTTCCTGCGTGCCGATAAATTCGGCCGACTTGTAAAAATCCGTAAGGCTCATCTTGCCGCCGCGTACGTCGGAATTGAGTACGCCGGCCCATGCGTCTATCCACTTTTTATTCTTGAGATACCACCAATCCCCCGGACGCTCGTATTCCGTCGCTTCGACGAACACGATAGCGTTATCCGCCGCGTATCTGCTGTTCAGGAAAGCGCCCTCTTCGTCATAGGCAAGCGACTTGTAATAGGGCACGGCGAACCCGCCTTCGGCCTGAATTTCCTGTCCTTCCTTGCTCGCGACGTATTCCATGAAAAGCCATGCCGCATTCGGGTTTTTGGTATTTGCGTTCATGACCAGCGCGACAGAACCGCTGTGCGCGCCCTCCACGCCGTGCACCAGCACCTCCGTGCCGTCCTCGCTGTATTCCTTATATACGAGCATGGGCGCGACGTCGTAACCGTATTTGCTGGAAGAACTGCCCTGCATGTTGTTATAATACTGCCTTTGCACCGATGCGGTGGAAACGAGCATGGCGACCTTTCCCGACGTAAAGTATCCGTTTTTGCCGTCCGTCGCAATCGTGTTGGGGTTCGGCGTTATGCCGTATCCGTAAATATCGCCGTTGGCGTCCGCGCCGTAAAAATCAGATACGCTTTCGTAAACGCCCCTGACGTTGTCTACCTTCTGCGTGGTTGGGGAGGACATACGCACGAATTCGGTAAAGGCCTCCCGCTGCGAGGGAAGCTCGTTGCAGCTTTCCTTCTGCGCCGCAGTCAGATGCTCCTTATCCGTATACGATACGATCTCACCCGCCTTATACGCCGTTCCGTTGACGGTCAGCGGACCGGCGTCGTCCTTTACGATATAATTTTTCGTTTCGTCCGCCAGCGTGAATTTATAATACCCGCCGTTGAACTGCGGATCGTCCGACGGGAGGTATTGTATGCAGTCCCCGCCGACGGTGTATCCGTAGTTGAACCACCATTCGGAGAAAAAACCGTATTCCACGTCGGTCTTTTCCATGAGAAATTCGGAAAGCTCCCTGCATTCCTGCCAGCTCATCGCCACCGACTTATTGAAATAATATTTCCCGTCTTCTTCGTAAAACGCCTTTATCTTCTTTTTTGCGGAGGGATTTTCTTCGTTGTATTTTTCTATGGACTCCTCCGTTTCGCTGATCACGGTGATGCCGGCCTGGTCGAAATAATAGGTATTGAAATAAATGCCCGTCGGCGCAAGGTCCTTTGCCAGGCCGTAAAGCGGATCGTCCGCCTCCGACGTGGTGGTCGTTACGTTATAACGGTATCTGTCCACCGTATACGGCATCATATCGGCGTAATCGAGCCCGTTCTTCCCCTCCGTCTTGACGTAATTTTCCACGCTGTCCTCGAAAAATTCCGTCACGTCGTACAGCGAACCCTGTTCCGCGTAGCTCTTGAAATAACGTTCGTTCGCATACGCCACGTCGGGGCCCGCGATCATGTTCGCCACAAAGTTATCGTCGTAGCCGCTCGTCGGTTTCGGAGTATAAACGACCTTGATGACGCCCTCATATTTTTCGTTGAAGTTTTCCACGAGCTTGTTGAACACTTCCTCTTCGAATTTATCCGCCCACCCCCAGAAGTTGATGATAGTAGTCTTGTCCGAAGGAATGATGTTGCCGTCCTCGTCAAAGTCGATATCCTTTCCTCCGGCGTCGCAGGCGGAAAGGGCGAAAACGCCCAACGCCATCGCCGCCGCCAGAAGGACGGAAAGGATTTTTTTGAAACGGTTTTTCATACAGGTTTTCTCCTTTTATTTGTTTTTTCTTAAATTTTATCATCAGGGAGGAAGAAAGTAAACACACATTTTCAGTCAAAAGGTGTATTATTTCGGCATTTGAAACGAATTCAGCCTTCATTTTGCGCATTTTCGGGATATTAAAAGCAATTACCCGTTGACAAAGGCATAACTTTATGTTATCTTTTTCTGAGAGGACGACGAAATGCACGTAAATCGCAAAAACGAAAACATTTGGCTTGACGAACGGCTTTTCGGAAACGAGTATTTCCACGTTTCCATGGCGGGCGAAACCACGCCTAACCCGAATTACATCATCAGCCATACGCCCGAAACCGATTCGGGCTGGAACAGGTACAATTTTGAATACGTTTTGAGCGGCAAGGGCTATATCGAAACGAAAGACCGCGTATACGCCGTGCAAAAAGGCGACCTGTACTTTCTCAACAAGTATCAGCAGCATATCTATTACGCGGACAAGAACGATCCTTACGACAAATATTTTCTGGTTGTGGAAGGAAAACTGGTAGACAAGTTTTTGGAGGCACACGACATAACGGAAAGCGTTATCGTCGTGCATAAGGACGTGGCAGACGTTTTCCGCCAGGCGTTCAGGGCGCTTTCCGCCGCGGACAAAACGGGCGACGAAACGTATAACGCGATGACGGGCATCGTGCTCAAACTCGTGCAGGCCGTGCGCGAACCGGATTACCGCCCCGTTCCGCGGGAAGAACATCCCGCAAAGATCATAAAGAGCTATATCGACTACAACGTTTACGAAAAACTCACCCTGTCGGACATAGCGAAAACGGCCCATCTTTCCGTTTCCCAGACCGAAAGGGTTTTTAAGGCGAAATACGGCATATCGCCCGTAAAATACGTCATTGAAAAAAAGCTGGAAGCCGCGGCCTCGCTCTTCATCACTTCTTTTTTCAACGTGAGCGAGGTAAGCAAGCGCCTGGGCTTTTCGGACGTAAAATATTTTTCCCGCCTGTTCAAGGCAAAATTCGGAAAACCGCCCTCGGAATTTATCAAAAACCTGCAGCAAAATCCTTTTTAGTTCAAAAAAGGCCCGTAGTACGGGTCTTTTCTTTATACGGCTTCCTTAGCCAGCGCGGGCACGCCGCCGTCGAACAGCAACTCCCGCTTGGAAAGATACCAGGTGGCGCCGTTATCCGAACTGCCCTGATAAAACAGATACGTCCGGCCGTCGTCGTCCGCAAAAACGTAGGGATGCCCCGATTCGGAGCTGTTCCAGCTTCCCGCTTCGCCCGCCGGGAGAAAGGGCTTATCGCTCGTTTTCCTGAAAAACACCCCGTCGGAAGATACGGCCAGCCCGATCTGCTGGGGCGAGCAGTTGTACGCTCCGCCGTAAAAAAGCCACACCTTGCCGTCCTTTACGAGAGCGGCGGGCGCTTCCGTGCATTCCTCCTCCCATGAATATTCGGGCGCGAGAACGGCCTGCGACACGCATTCTTTCCATTCCCCGCGCGAAAATCCGCCCGACAGCGGCGCACAGGCCACGCCGATCTTCTGAATTTTCATCTCGTGATCTCTTGTGGCGAAATAAAGAA
>UQZE01000104.1 GCA_900545325.1 uncultured Eubacteriales bacterium | reverse complement strand
AACTGTTTGGAGGTAAACGCAAACAATACGAGAATGGGTATGCTTACGATCACGGTGCCCGCAAGGGGCGCGCCGTAATATAATTCCGTTTTATAATAATCGCTCGTGAACGTGTTGAGCATGACGGGTATGGTAAATTTCTGCGTCTGATTGCCCAGCATGATCATCGGCCACAGATAGTCGTTCCAGCTCGTCTGAAAATTCATCAGAACGAGCGTTACGAGTATGGGCATGCCGAGAGGCACGCAGACGTGCAGAAACTGCTTTACCGAATTTGCCCCGTCGAGTTCGGCGGCGTCGAACAGATCGTGCGGGAGCCCGTCGAAAAACCCCCGCAAAAGCAATATGCCGAACGGGACCAGCCCCGCGCTCTGCGGCAGTATGACGCCCAGAAAACTTCCGTACATGCCGAACGTATCCGCTACCATCACGTATTTCGTGGTCAGAGTGAGCACGCTCGGTATCATCATCAGCGCGAGGAATGCGCTGTATATGAGATTTTTACACCTGAACTCATAACGGGTGAACGCAAACGCGCCCATCGAGCTGAGCGCCAGCGTAACGACGACTTCCAGACAGCTCACGATCAAAGAATTCAGTATACTGCCGCCGACGGCCTCCCATGCCACCTTGTAATTTTCCCACGCGATGGGAAAAGTCAGGGCGAGGGGGGCGTCCACTTCCTGCATGAACGATTTAAAGCTCTTTACGATCATCAGCCAGAACGGAATGAGCACGAGCGCGATGAGAATGATAAGCGCCGCAAGCACGACGGTCTGGCAGGCGATCGTCTTTTTGTTTTTCAGTTTTATCATACGCCGTTCTCCGCCCTCATTTTATCGGATATCTTGTTGGATATCACCGTAAACAACAAAGTTATCGCAAAAAGCACCACGCCGATCGCCGCCGCGCAGCCGTAGCGCGACACGCCGAAGGTATAGTAATAAAGCATATATGCCGGCACGGTGCTCGCCGAATCTATGGGGCTGAATCCGAGTATCAGCTGATAATCGTAAACCTGCACGCCGTTGATGAGCCCTATGATGACGAAATATTTGATCTGCCCCACGAGATAAGGCAAATCTATCAAAAACACCCTCTTAAACGGAGAAAGCCCCTCGAGTTCGCACGCCTCGTACACCGATTCGGGAATAGCCTGCAGGCCCGCAAAGTAGATGAGAAAGCTCACGCCGCCGCACCAGGGAAAATTCGTCAGGATCATGCTGAGCAAAACTTTCGACTTATCGTAATACCAAGCGCTCGGCTCCTTGCCGAACAGCGCCATAATCACGTTCATCAGTCCTTCTTCGGTACCAGAAAGAACTACGTTTTTCCAGAGCAGCACGCTCACCATGCCGGGCACGAGCGCGGGCAGTAAAAACAGATATCTCAGCACCTTGCCCGTGCGTTTGAGCCGAAGATTGAAGAGCAGTTCCGCCACGAGAAAGGTGGTAACGTTGCCCGTCAGCAGCGAACTAAGCGTAAGTACCGACATGTTGCCGAAAGCCTTGCCGAACAGTTTATCCGAAAAAATTTCCCGATAGTTCGCAAGTCCCGCCCAGCTGCTCTGCGAGGGCGTCCAGTTCATGAACGAACGCACGATCGCCGCCGCGGCGGGATACACGCAGAACAAAAACACGACCAAAAAGGGCAGTAGCACCCATAGATAAGCGACGTTCTGGGATTTTTTTATTTTTCCTGCTGAACGCATATTAACTTACTCCGAAAAAGTCCAGCCGTACCTGGCGATAATGTCGTTGACGCAGGCGTCTATCTTAGCGTTCAGCGCAGAGATGACGGCCTGCGCGTCGCCCGTCTTAACCCCGTCGGAATCTTCGTAAAAATCGCCCATCGCCAGCTGATAATAGTTGTTGAAATCCGTCCCCAGCTGATCGGGAATGAAACACGCGCTCCACATAACGGCGTTCTCGTCCGCGCTGTCCTCGATATACTGTTCCTTGATTTCGGAAAACAGTTCCACGTTGCTTTTCGTAACGTCGAGGGGCAGGGCGTAGCCGAGATCGTTCACCAGCCGCGCGTTGTTTTCGGAGGCCGTGAGATACATGAGGAAATCCACGCACGCGTCCACGGCCGCCTGCCCCTTGGCAATCGCGCTGTTCGTTACCCAGTAGGCGCTGCTCAGCCCCGCGCTGCCGCGCACCACCGTGTATCCGCCGTATTCGGAAACGGCGTTATCGAGCACGGGATACCCCGTGATCTCCACGTTAAATCTGGCGTTGGAAGCGAGCGTATTCATGGTGTTGCCCACGGCGTCCGTAACGGCGAGGTTTCCCTTTGCGAATTTATACAACACGTCGTACGCGAGATAATTTTTCGGATAATACTGCGATTTTTCGCCCAACAGCCGCAGGTATTCCCCGAAATGCTCGTCCCCGAGCGACCATTCGCCCGCCTTGTACGCCGCGATCAGTTCATAGGTGGAAACGGTACCCGAATGATCCGCGTCCCATTCCCTGATTTTATCGCCGTAAACGGACGTTCCGATATAACTTTCGTGCCAGAGCCCGCTCGGAAGGTAGATGTCTGCGGAAATCTTCCCCTGTTCCTTCGCCTTTTTCAGGGTTTCCAGGCATTCGAGAAATTCCGAATACGTTTCGGGCGCCTCACTCACGCCGGCTACGTTCAGAATATCCATGTTGTATATCATGCCGACGGCGATATTATCGAGGCATACGTAATAATTTTTATCGTCCGACGCGCGGGTGTACGCAATGGCGCTGTCGCCGTAAATATCCCGCCAACGCTCGTTCCCCTCTTCGTAAGGATTGGGCTTATCGAGATATTCGTTCAGTTCCACGTACCAGCCGTTTCCGATATCGTCGTTGACCACCGTTCCCACCTGCATGAGCGTGTCGGGCGCGGTCGTCGCGCTCAGCATGCTCGTGATCGCGCTTCTGTTTCCGTTGAGCGAAGATTTATTGATAACCACTTCGAACTCGTCGTTATTTCTGTTCCACTCTTTCGCAAGCGTTTCCAAAGTGTCGTATTTGCTCGTCGTGGTATAATTCCCCGATCCTCCGCCGCCGTCGAAATAAAGCTTTGTCTTTTTCGACGAACCGCCGCAGCCGCTCATAAGGGCGGCAGATATCAGCGTAAAGGAAACGAATGCGCACAGTAATCTTGTTTTTACTTTCATTTGCGACCTCTTTCAGAATTTATTTTACCGTCCGCAGGCGGACAATAATATAAACTAAGTTTCTTAATTATTAAAACTAAGTTTTATAATTATAGAAAAACAAAAATTTTAATGTAGTATCAAAATTATAACGGATAAAATCGAGTCTGTCAAGGGGTATTTTAAAAAAGTTACAAAAAAAAGTTGAAAAATTTCTCTCTCCCCTGCAAACAAACAGGGCGTTCATTCGGAACGCCCTGCGTTTTCACTATAAAAACAGCTTATACCGCGCATAGATCTTTCCGTCCGCCGACGCGCGCGAATGAACTTTACACGCGTTTTTTCCCTGTAAAGAATAATGCGGTTACAGAAAGCAAAATCACAAAAGCAGTAAGTCCTTCGGCCGCGCCGACGCTGCCTTTGCAGCCGGAATTTTTATCCGTGCCGCCCGTTTCCGCCGCTTTTTTCTCTAGTACCGTGATCGTGAACAATTCGGATTCGGCTCCGTCCGCGACCGCTTTGATCTTAATTACGCCGGCCGCGGCAGCGGTAAACGTTCCGTCGGCAGAAACCGTCCCTTCACCCTCCGCAATATACCAATCCACAGCGGTAAGCGACGCGTTGCCGGGCGTAACCGTTGCCGATAGTTTTAAGGTATCGCCTACCTCTATCTGCGTCTTTTCGGCGGAAATCGTTACGGTTTTCACGGGGATTATTATTTTCACGACGATAACTTCGCTCGTAATGCCGTTTAGTTTTACGCGGATTTTCACCTCCCGCATCCCCGAAGCGTCGTACCCTGCCTTTACTTTCACCACGCCGCTTTCCACCGTTACGTATTCGCCGCCCTGTTCGATCTCATATTCGGAAGCGGAGAGCTCTTCTGCCGTAAATACGACGGCCGTACCCGGGGCATTGGAAAATTCTTTGTACATTTGCAAAGTAAGCCCGTTTTCGTCCCCTGCGCGTACGCTCATGCCTTCTTCTCCGTAAATACGGACGATCTCAGGCGCCACGGGCGCGCCCTCGGCCGCGTATAAAGACACGCCTGCGAGGAAAGGCGAGTAACTGTTGTAAAATAAAACGATATCCCCGTAATCTTCTTCGAACGTTACGCCGGATGCCCCCGCGTACTCATAGCTGCCGCCGTTATTCGTTTCCCGCTTGGAAATTTGCCCCAGCAGATCGATGCGGATATACTTCATTCCTGCGGCGAGCGGCTCGACGTTGAAAAGATTGAGTTTCGTATAGGCGCCGCTTTCCAGCGAACCGACGTCGAGCGAAGCGGTAAAGTCGGTCTTTACGTAAGTCCAGCTGCCGCTGTTTCCCGTTTCGGAAACGTAAATGTTCACAAGCCCGATGAAATCGTTTTTATTCGCCTCCGTCATGGCCTTGTTGCCCGCGTCGTAGACGATCGCCGAAACGGAAAAACTGTTTATGTCCGTATTTACATGATAGACGACGCTCGGCACGTCGTATTTCGCTTTATCCGTTCTCCTGCTGCCCGCACCGAGCGCCGCATACTGCGGATCGGACACCATTTCGGGGAAAAATCTGCGGATAAAACCTTTTTCCGTGCCGAACATGGATACGTCGCTCAGTTCCTTGTCGATTTTATCTAAATCCGCGCACGGATCGTTGAAAATTATTTCCTTGTATTTTACGGTAAATTGCACCGCGCCGCTTACGATATAAGTTCCGTCCGATTTCATAACGCGGGCGACGACATAAAATTCCTTTTCGGCGAAATCGTCCGCGAGGAACATGGTATCGCCCTCGAAGAGAACTCCTTCCGCTTTCCGCGTCAGTTCCCCGTCGAGATATGCAGCGTATTCGACCTGCGTGTTGATCGCGCCTGCGGGAAGCACCGAAGAAACGAGATAGATAGTTTCACCCGCCGTAAACGAAACCGCGCTCGGAACGAACGACACGCTTTCCGCGTCGGGACGGCGCCTGATCGTAACCTTTTCGGCCGCGCTCGCCTTATCCCCGCTTCTCGCCACGACGTAAATTTCTATATCCTCCAGCCCGTCGTAATCCGAAGTGAGAATATTTCCGTCGAACCGGGCGAATTCCGAAGGTTTCGACAAATTTTCGTCGTCGTAGGCTTCGAAATACACGATCGCCCCCGCGGGATCGGTTTCCGCCGAAAACGCAAGGCTTCCGCCCGAAATCAGTTCGCGGCCTTCGCTCGTGATCGTTACGGATGCGATCACAGGCGTTTCCGACGTTTTTTCGTAAAGATAAACCTCGCGGATACAAACGTGCCAGGACGACTTCGGCGCGTCGAGCAGCAACTTCACGTACCGCGCTTCCGCAGAAATATTTTCGCTCACCGCTTTAACAAGCCCCCAATCTCCGCTGACGGCGGATTCTCTGCTCACTTCATAACCGATTTCGGCAAAGGGCCCGTTTTTGCTTTCGCCCGCGAAAATGCGGATATTATAAAAATCGCGCGCCTCGTTGAATATCCAGGCGTCATAACCTCCCTGTACGTTCAAAATCAACTCTACCCTGCCGACGGGCTGCCCCGCGTCGTATATGACCGCGCCGGGATTGGAATCGGTGCGGGTGATGCCGCGGGGGTCGTTTTTCAGATTGGAATCAAACGAAACCGCTTCAAGCAGATCCGTACACGGATCGTGAAAAACAGGTTCTTCAACGGGATCCCCGCCGGTTCTGCCGTAAGCCGTCGCTTTGGAAAGCTGCGGCCACCAAAAACCGTCGCTCGTAGTGATTGCCACTTTGAAATACCTGTTTCCCTCGGAAATGTTTTCCGCAGTCAAAACGATAAATTTTCCGATATTGCCGTCTCCGTCCTGTGCGTCCGACGCATCCGCGGCATACGTATAGGGCGCCGCGGTAAAATCTCTGCCGTCCCCGGAAACAAAAACTTCCACATTGATATTTTTTGCCGCCAGACCGTAGGTAAATCCGTCGTATCCGTCCGTATGCCAAACGCGCAGTTCTATTTCCCCGATGTCTTTTTCCGCCTGGAAGACGATATACGCCTGCGAAGCGTTGCTTACTTTATACCCGTGCGCATCTACCCATAAATTGGGATCCCTTTCAAAAATATTGGCCGAATCGACGTTTTTGCAATCGTCGGAAAACAACAATTCCCGCTCGGCTGACGGTTCCTGCGCAAAAGCGGAAAACCCCGCGCCGACGCCGCACGACAAAATTATGCATGCGAGCAAAGCGACAATCAACTTTCTTTTCATGCTTTCTTTCCTCCCTTTATTTTTTTCACGGCGAAAAACGCCGCCGCCCCTATAACGATCGCCGCCGCGGGGATCGTTATTCCGAGGATCAGACCTAAATTGCCGTCTTTTTCACTATTCCCGCCTTCCGACGGAACGGCGGCCTTCGCCGTCAGGTCGAGCGCGGCCGTCTGCTCTTGTCCCGCGCCGTCCTTTGCGCTCACTTCTATCGTGCAGGCGCCGCCGATCACAAAGGATGCCGAATCGAGTTCGGTTCTCTTGCCTCCCTCTATCAAGATAACTTTTACCTCCAAATCCTTAGCGAATGTCAGATCGTCATAGGCCGCGATATGCAGCGTCACCCTGTCCCCGACGGTATATTCCGCCTTATCCGTGCCGATCACGATCTGCGGTTTGCCGTCCGCGGCAGTTTCCGTCGAAAATAAAGCTACGGCGGAAAGCATAACGCTGCGGCCCCGGTCGGCGGCCATGCCGCTGCCGCCGTCCGCCGCCTGTTCACGCCATGCGGCGGTAAAATTCACCCGCAGTTTTTCGCTGCCCTGCGGCAGTACGAACGCATAACTTTCTTCCGTATAATTTCCGAAAACGTCCACCGAAACGACTTCCGCGCCCACGGCCTGCCAAGCCCCGTTTCTGAATACTTCCGCGCCTATGGATGGCGTAAGTTCGTCGGGCAGTTCTATCTTCGGAAATACCGCGTTTTCCCCGCTGAGCGGGCGATACGAACCGCTGCCCGCAGAATATCTGTACCACACGCCGCCGGACTGCGCATATTTGAATCCGTCGCCGCCGATATACGTGGGGACGATATCGGCAAGTACCGCTTCCGTTCCCGTAAAAGGAGCGAGTCCCCCGTCCGTACGGACGGCGAAAGTCCCGCCGCGCGCGAGCAGGTTCACCTGCGCCCGCAGCGCTCCGCTCACATCATATTCGGCAGAAGCCGTCCCTTCCTTGCCGAGCGTGAGTACGGTACGGCCGACGGCGCCGTCAATACCGGAAACCACCGTCCTTTCCCCGCCGCCCGTATAATTTCCGTCGGCGGCAAAATTATCGACGATTCTGCGGGAAAGATCCGCCGCGCCGACC
>UQZE01000103.1 GCA_900545325.1 uncultured Eubacteriales bacterium | reverse complement strand
TTCATCGAGAAGATTTTGTCTGCGCGCGACCAGCACGAGATTTGCCCCCTGGCTGGCGAAAGCCTTCGCCATCTGTACGCCCAGGCCCGTGGAGGCGCCCGTTACGACGGCTACTTGTCCTTTTAAATCGAAATAATTCATAATAAAAACTCCTTATCCGCGGTTTTACCGCATTTTCATTATACCCCACGCCGCAAAGAAAAATCAAGCGTTTGCCAAAGTTTTCCGTTATATGTCCGAAAGGGCGTTTTTTGGGACGGACAGAAGTTCATAATACGAATTCCGCCCTTCCCGCAGCGCGAAAATGTCTTTTTCAACATGTTTGTTAAACCGACGTCTAATATTTAACCGCATTTTCCGACGTTTAACGACAATTTTCCGCAGTCTTTCGACTTTATTTTTTAAAAAATTCGTCGTATATGCGACGAATTTTTAAAATCGTTTTACAATATAAACGAGAAGGCGAGCTGAAAAAAAGGAATTTTTTCTTTTTCGGAAATTTATATTGACATCGCCGCGGCGTTCGGGTATAATATATGCAGACGGTAAAACACGCCGTTTTTCGTCGATTAAACGACTGATTTTACGAGATTGTCTATTATGTGAGGTTTTATATGGATCTGCGGGTAGAAAAGACGATAAAGAGCATTTTCAACACTTTTTTGGAAATGCGGGCGAAAAAACCTTTGGAAAAAATAAGCGTAACCGAGCTTTCCAACAAGGCGATGATCAACAAGGCTACGTTTTATCTGCATTTCAAGGATATATACGACCTTTCCGACTGTCTGGAAAGCGAGCTTGTAAATTCCATCATCGACAAGATCGCGCCCGAAGAATTCGTAAGCGATCCCGTAACGGCGATAGACACGCTGACCGAGGCCTACGCCGCGAAAAAGAACATGATACAAATTCTCTTTGCGGATACGCGCAGCCAGCGGCTGGCGCAGAAAGTGGAAGAGGGCGTGAAGGAATTGCTTTTCGAGCGCAATCCGGAGTGGAAAGAAGACTGCGGCAAAAACACGCTCATCAGTTACGTAGTGTTCGGCAGTTATTACGCTTTCGTGAACAACGACAAATTCTCCCCCGCCGAAACGATCCGCTCGATCAGCGCGATATCCGCGCATCTCAAACATCTTATCTGATAAAAAAGCGTCGGTTACCGACGCTTTTTGTTTTATAGATTATCTATCACGCAGCAGATGGTATCCACCGTTTTGTCCACGCCGAGGTGCGAACTCTTTACGCAGAGGTCGTACGTAGTGGCGGCGCCCCATTTGTGATCGGAAAAATAGTTGTAAAAGCGGGCGCGGTTTTTATCCGTCTTGACCATGCGCGCGTAAGCTTCTTTTTCCGAAACGATATTGTTGCGCTTCATAATTCGTTCCAGCTTGCTCTTTTCGTCGGCGTGAACGAAAACGCTGAAAAGATTTTCGTTATCGCGCAGAATATAGTCCGCACAACGGCCGACGATGACGCAGGAACCCTGCTCCG
Source organism: uncultured Eubacteriales bacterium (assembly GCA_900545325.1). Taxonomy (GTDB): domain Bacteria; phylum Bacillota; class Clostridia; order Christensenellales; family Borkfalkiaceae; genus UMGS775. Next base: position 6,006 of record UQZE01000103.1, on the reverse strand, counting down.
CTACCTTTTTTATGACCGAAGAGATCGCGAAAAATACCTGCATGCCGAGCGGCTGTTCGTTGTTCACGTGCCCGCCCAACCCGTAGGAATAAAGGTTGGGCGTCATCGTATACATAAACGCCGCGGAAATCTTCTTTTCGTCGTAATGCGCGATTATCTCGTCGCAAAGTCCGCTCTCCCGCGCGGCTATCGCGAGAAGCTGTTTGTCGTAATACGGTATGTCATAGCGCTCGGCTATTTTTTCGCCGATTTCGCGCCCGCCGCTGCCGTACTGCCTGCCTATGCTGATAACGACTTTTTTGTCCATCTTTTCGCCCTCACTTTCTTTTCTTAATATTTTACATCAAATCCGCCGCATTGTCAATACCCCCTTGCGCGGAACCCCTTACGGATATTTTTGCCAAACGTTCAATTTTTCATGCGCTCCGTCATATATTATATTCCGTGGCGCCCGCATTGTGCGCAGGCGCGCCGCGAATACCGTTTCCGGAGGAAAAAACATGGCGGTAACGATTTCCCTGTGCATGATCGTAAAAAACGAGGAAAAAACGCTCGCCCGCTGCCTTAACAGCGTAAAAGGCATTGCCGACGAAATAATCGTCGTCGATACGGGTTCTGCCGACGGTACAAAAAGAGCGGCCGCGGCTTTTACCGGCAAAATATTCGACTTCGCGTGGTGCGACGATTTTTCCGCCGCGCGGAACTTTTCCTTTGAAAAAGCGGGCGGCGATTATCTCATGTGGCTGGACGCCGACGACGTGATCGAGGGAGAAAACAGAACGCGCTTTATAAAGCTGAAGGAACGTCTCGAAACGGAACGGCCCGACGTGGTCATGTGCCGCTACAACGTCGGATTCGACGAAAACGGCGCGCCCGATTTTACTTATTTCCGGGAACGGCTTTTCAAACGCGAGGACAATTTCAGATGGCAGGGTTTCGTGCATGAATGCATCGTGCCGACGGGAAAGATCGTTTACAGCGAAAGCGCCGTGTCCCACCGCAAGCAGAAAGAGAGCGGCAGGCGCAATCTGGAACTGTATCAAAAGGCCATCTTCAAACGCCAGCTTACATCGCCGCGCGAAAAATATTACTACGGCAGGGAACTTTTTTATAACAAGCTGTATATCGAGAGCATAAGCGTGCTTGAGGACGCTTTGAAAGACACGTCGCTCTGGAAAACGGACGCTATAGGCGCCTGTCAGATCATAAGCGACTGCAACCTCGCGCTCAAAAAGTACGACGCCGCCCTTACCGCGGCGCTGAACAGCTTTTCTTACGGACTGCCGCGCGCGGAAATCCTGTGCCGCATCGGGGATTTATTTAAATTGAAAAACGATTTCGGCACGGCGGCTTACTGGTACGCCCGCGCGCTCGACGCGCCCGACGTCAGCAGGGAAGGCGGTTTTTCAAATGAATCTTACCGCACGTTTGTGCCGCTTTTGGAACTTTCGGTTTGCTGTTATAATCTGAAAGACCTCACGCGGGCGAAAGAATATCACGAACGGGCGAAAGCGCTCAGGCCGACCCACCCCGCCGTGCTTTACAACGATAAATTTTTCAGCCGGAATCCTTGCCCGAACGCAAAAAATATGCTATGATGTTCTCATGAACACGTTACCGCAAGAGCCGGAAATACTGCTCGGCTTTATCAACATGAAACTGCGCGACAGTTATTCTTCCCTGGAAGAACTCTGCGACGATTTAGACCTTTCCCGCGGGGATATCGACAACGCCCTCAACGCGGCGGGATATTATTACGACGAAAAAAACAATCGGTATAAATAAAAAAGCGGCCCTAAGGCCGCTTTTGCTTACAGCGTAACAAGATACGTATCGAACGCCTTGACGTAGTTTTCGCCGCAGAGGACGTCGGGCAACGCCGCCGCACGCGCAGCCTCGATAAAAGCCGTCATATCGTTCGCTATATAAAAATTCAAATCCGTGCCGCCGCTCGACGCGCCGCTGCCAAGGTATGCGAATCCGTTCGTTATGCCCGCGCCGTTATTGTTTCGTATCGTATACGTACCGTTTTTCATGATCATACCGATATTTCGTATCACGCAATTCTCGGCGGTTTCGAAAAACATATATTTCGCGTCGAGGCTTTCCGCAAACACGTTTTCGGCCGTGCCGCTGAAACTATACGCAAACGCCGCGTAGCCGTTCGCGGTAACGTTTTTCAAAATCAAATTGCGAATTATTCCCGCGCTGTCTACGTTTTTAAACAGCCCGTAAGCGCTTTCGCAGGCAATATCATATATGCAATGTCCTCCGCCGTCGAAAAGGCCGCCGAACGTTTCTATACAAAGAGCGCCGTCGGCGTACAAATCGCAGCCGAGCAGGTAACGGCCCGTCGGGTTTTCGTTCAATGCGGACAGATCGGCAAAGCCGTAAATTATCTTATCGTAGACGGCAACGGGCGCGGTATAGGTGCGTCGATCCGTTTCGATAATCCATCGGTCTTCGCCCGCAGTTACGCCTTCCGCCGCCAGATCGGCCGCGCGCAAAAGCACCTTGCCGTCCTGCTCCGTCACGGAAATCCCGTTGACGGCAGACACATTTCCGACCAGCGCGGAGGTATCCAGCACGTTGTCGGCGGAAAGGTCTATCTCGTATCCCGATGCCTCCGCAGAAGTTTTTCCGCAGTAATAATACAGATCGAGCGAAGTTCTGTCGTTAGCGTAAGCGACGCCTTTGAGCGCGCTTTGCTTTTCGTTGAGCGTATAGCCCGCATATTCGCCCGCTTCCGCCGAAACCTCTTCGCCGACAGAGGTTTCAACCCGTTCCGTTTCCTTGCGGAAACCGTTTTCTTCTTCGAAATAGCGGTTCACCGTATATTCGCAGGGCGCGCCGCGCGCTTCGTCCACATAAGCGGACAGCACGGCGCGCTGTTCTTCGGTGCAGTCCTTTTCTATCGCGCGCTGGGCCACGTATACGACCGAACGGGCGTTGTCGTTTGGCACCGCGAATTTATAGTGCGTTACGCCGCCGCGCCTGGCGGCGATATAACCCGCGCCGTAAAATTCCCGCAGATAGTTTTCCTTTAAGACGTTCACGATCGCGCCGTTGAAGGACACGGTGTTTTCGTCCCTTTTCACGAGCGTATCGGAATAAAGCCGCATGATCCGAACCCCGCTCCCGTCGTCTTTATCCGTATACACGGGATTTTCCCCGAAAACGTTCTCTTCGTTTATCGGCCCGTATTTTTCTATGTAATCGTACGGACATATGATCATGCCGTATTCTATCTCTTCAAAAGACGGATCGCTTTCCAGCGCTTCGTAATCGCTTTTGCTCATAGAGGCCGAAAACCGCAGTCCGTTTGTCCCCTCGGCCATTCTCACCGAGGCGCCCCGCTCCATATAAAAAACGATTTCGTCCAGTTCCTTTCCCGTGCCGGACGCTTCCGTGCGGAACGGTACGCCAAAATAGAGCGACGTCAAGGCAATGAGCGCCGCCGCTACGATGCATGTTCTCTTCATTTCTTTCATCCTTAGTAAAAAATAATAAAAAGCGGCTTGAAGTTGATTTTTCAAGCCGCTTTAATTCGTGTTATGCCTCTTCGAAGTCCTCTTTGCCCACGCCGCAGAGAGGGCATACCCAATCCTCGGGCAGATTTTCAAACGGCGTGCCCGCCGCGATGCCGTTGTCGGGATCGCCGACCGCTTCGTCGTATTCGTAACCGCAAACGCTGCAAACGTATTTTTTCATGTTGTTTCCTCCGCTTTTTATTTCGCTTATAGCTTGTTATTATGATACAACAAAAACGGCCCGTTGTCAATTTTTATTTTAAAAATTTTCCTCTATACCGTCAGCGTTCCCCCGACCACGTCGTAAAACGGCAGAAAAGCGCCGTCTTCGAGCGTCATGCGCACTACGATATTGCCGATCCCGTCCGCGCTGTACCGCCCCGTGATGCGGTAATAAATTTCCAGCCCGTAACGCTTTTCGCCGTTCAGATAGAAAGGCGAAGCGGCATTCACGGGCGAAACGTCTGCGGCAAGGGGCGTTTTCAGTTTCCCGTCGGGATAATAGAGTTCTGAAAGATATTCTTCGCCCTTCTGCGAAATATCGATATACGTCCGTGCGCCCGTAACGGTGTTTTTCACTTCCACCCTGTAAAAATCGGCGTACCGCGCCTCATAGGGCACGGGAAAGTTTTCCGCGTCGAAAAGCGTAACGGCGCCGCCGTTTTTCACGTCGTAAACGTAATAAAAACCGAATCCGCCGCTGCCGCCGCTGTCCGCGCCGTAAAAAATCTGGTCTTTCACGCCGTCAAAACTGACGAGCTGGATATGCGGATTATATCCTCCGTTCACCGCGGGAGAAATTTCCAGCGTTTTCTCTTTTCCCCGCACCGCAACGGCGATGTCCTTCGTATAAACGCTGCCCGCCGTATCGACGCCGCTCAAAATCACTTTATCGAGACCGTCCGCCGAAATAACGCGCCCGTAGGCGCATTGCAGGACGGTGCGGCCGCTCTCCGCCCGCGCCGTGCCGACGGCGAAAGGCGCGGAAAGTAAACAAATCGCGCTTAAAAGCAAACATAATTTTTTCATACCGACAGTATGTGCGGCTGAAAAATTTTTAATCCGTCAATCCCATTCTGGTCAAACGGCCGATAATGCCGCTCATGCTGCGCTTATGGCGGGCGGCCATTTCTTCGAGCGTGAGCCCTTCGCCGAATTCGGCGTAAAGCTGCGTTTCTTCCTCCGCCGACCAACGCTTTTTACCGTTAGCGTCGTCCTCCGACAAAAGGCCGAGTTTTGAAAGGCGGGAGATGACGCCGCTCGGACTGCGGCGGTGCGCCGCTGCGATCTCGCCCACGGGCATGCCTCCCTTATATTCTTTTGCGAGGCGTTTTTCCTCTTCCTCCGTCCACTTGGTGTTTCCCTTTTCCACGGCGGCCTCCTCCGCCTGCCGCCGCAGCGACTGAGCGTACTTTTTAAGCAGTTCCGCAGCCTCAAGCAAAGCGGACGCCTCTTTTTCGCTCAGAACGTCCTTTTCCGCAAGCCGCGAAAGCGTTTCAGTCAGGGAAAGCGTCTTCTGCAAATCGTCCATGCATTTCTCCGAAGTTTCATATTTTCCGTATCCCGCCCCGTTTGCCAATAGAGAAGTACCGCGGCGCGATTTCGCGGAAAACGCGCCCTTGCGGCGGACGTTTTCCGCTTATAGTATACCATTTTGTTTTATTCCGCGCAATACCAATATGAAAAAAAAACGGCGGATACGCCGCTTTTTTTATTCGCAGAAGCCGATCCTGTGCACGGAAGAAAAAGTTTCGCCCGCGGCGAGCTTTCTGATTCCCTTTTTGCGCGTAAATTCGCCGTCCGTATCCGCATAATCGGGCAATCCGTTCCACGGTTCGATACAAAGATACGGCGCGCCCGCCTTTGTCCAGAGCAGGAGTTCGTCGAAACCGTGAAAGTCCACCGTAACGACGGGACGCCCCTCTCTTTTCAGCGTTACGAACCGCGAACGCAGGCCGTCGAAGATCAGCGCGTCGTTTAAAAACAGCTCGTAATTTAAAGGCAGTTCCTTTACGCCCGCGCGGAACAGCTCCCGACCTTCGCCGAGATAGCCGGGCGACGCCTGTTTTTTCACGTATAAATCCTCTTGTCTTTCAAATTCGACCGACCAGCGGTCGAAATTTCGGACATTGTAGGCCTCGTGCGCGCCGAAACTGAAATACAAGTCCTTATCGTCCGCGTTCTTCACGGCATATTCCACAACAAGCTCCCGCCCGACGAGTTCGTATTTTACGGAAAAGACGAAACAAAAGGGATACTGCGCCAGCGTTTCTTCGTTTTCCGTCAGCGTGAAAAGCGCCGCCGTTTCCGAAAGGCGTTCGGCGCGGAACACGCTTGCGGAGGCGAAGCCGTGCGAGTTCATCTCGTAAGTATTCCCCCCGTAACGGTATTTTTTGTTCACCAGACGACCGCAGACGGGAAAGAGCACGGGGCATTGTTTTGCCCATATCTTTTCGTCGCCCTGCCAAATATATTC
>UQZE01000102.1 GCA_900545325.1 uncultured Eubacteriales bacterium | reverse complement strand
TGTTTGCCTGTCTTAAAGAAAAAAACGCACACGATTTTGAAAAGTACGCAGAGGAAATCGGCCTGAAAGAAGCGGATAAAACGATATTTAAAGAGATCATGCGCCTGGGCGGCGATCCGCAGAAAGTGCTTGAAAAGGCGGAAAAACTCTGCATAAACGAGGAAATGCGTTCCTCTGCGGCGGAACTGCGTTCGCTTGTGGAGGTGCTCGGCAGCCTCGGCTATTCGGAAAACATAAATATCGATTTTTCGGTGGCGAACGCCGCGGACTATTATAACGGACTGGTGTTCAGCGGCTACGTGGAGGGCGTGCCCAAGGCGGTGCTGAGCGGGGGCAGGTACGATAAGCTGGCACGGAAATTCGGCAAAAAGGCGGGGGCGATCGGATTTGCCCTTTATCTCGGCGAATTGTGCGCATATCTCAAGGAAAATATAGAAAAGACCGACGTGCTGCTCGTCTACGGGGACGGGGCGGAAGTGAAAGCGCTCCGCCGCGCGGAAGAGTTGCAGCGGGCGGGAAAGAGCGTAAAACTCGTTAAAAACGCGGAAGGCGAGGACTTCAAGGAGGCTGAGTACGTAAAATGATCAATATAGCGCTGCCGAAAGGCCGTCTTGGGGAAAAGGTGTACGCGCTTTTGTCCCGTGCGGGATACGCCTGCGACGAATATTCTCCCGACGTGAGAAAACTGGTGTTTACGGACGAAAATCGCGGCGTGAGTTACTTTTGGGTGAAACCTGCGGACGTGGCGAAATACGTAGAGCTGGGCGCGGCCGACGTGGGCGTGGCAGGAAAGGATATTTTAGTGGAAAACGAGCCCGATATTTACGAACTGCTCGACCTCGGCATGGGAAAATGCCGTATGTGCGTAGCCGCGAAAAGCGATTATAAGGAAGATACTTTCCGTCCCGTCAGGGTGGCGACGAAGTTCGTGCATACGGCGCAAAACTTCTATGCGGACAAAGGGCGGGACGTGGAGATCATAAAACTGAACGGTTCGATAGAACTGGCGCCTATTTTGGGACTGTCGGACGTCATCGTGGACATCGTAGAAACGGGAGCGACCCTCAGGGAAAACGATTTGAAAGTTTTTGAAACCATTTACCCCATTTCCACGCGGCTCATAGCCAACAAAGCGGCCTGTAAATTCAAAAACGCGGAGATCTCCGCCATGGCGGAAAAGTTAAAGGAGCTTATATGATACGACCTGTAAAATTCAGCGAGGAGCTGAAGGAAAATATACTTTCAAGGCGCTTTTCGGACGCGTCTTTTGCCGAAGAGAGCGTGAAAAAAATCATTGCGGAGGTGAAAAAGGACGGCGACAGGGCGCTGAAAAAATTCACCGCCGAATTCGACAAGGCCGAACTTTCCGAACTGAAAGTCGGCGAAGAGGAAATAGAAAAGGCTTTTGCCGAAGTGGATGAAGACTACGTGCGCATACTGAAAACTTCGGCGGAAAATATCGCGCGTTTCCATGAAAAGCAGCTGCCGGAAGGCTTTGAAATTTCGCGGAACGGCACGGTCTTGGGGCAGAAATTCACGCCGATCGGCTGCGTCGGGATTTATGTGCCCGGCGGCACGGCGGCATATCCCTCCACGGTGCTCATGAATGCCGTGCCCGCGAAGGTCGCGGGGGTGAAAAAAATTGTCATGGTAACGCCGCCCGACAAAAAAGGCGGGATAAAGGCGGAAGTGCTTGCCGCGGCGAAGATCGCCGGCGTGGACGAGATCTACAAGATCGGCGGCGCGCAGGCGGTCGCCGCGCTCGCTTTCGGCACGGAAAGCGTGCCGAAAGCGGATAAGATCACAGGTCCCGGCAACATTTACGTCGCCACGGCGAAACGCCTCGTTTACGGCGTGTGCGGCATCGACATGGTGGCGGGACCGAGCGAAATTTTAGTGATAGCGGACAAATACGCAAAGGCGGAATACGTCGCGGCGGACATGCTTTCGCAGGCTGAACACGACGCCCTCGCCACAGCGGTGCTCGTTACCGACAGCGAAGCTCTTGCCGCCGCCGTTTCAAAAGAGCTGGAAAGACAGGTGAAGGAACTGCCGCGCCGCGAGATCGCGGAAAAATCGCTGAAAAACAACGGCAAGATCATCGTGGTAAACTCTCTCGACGAGGCCGTTTCGGCGTCCAACTTTCTCGCGCCCGAACATCTGGAACTCTGCGTGAAGGAGCCGTTTTCCTATTTTGAGAAGGTGCATAACGCCGGTTCGGTGTTTCTCGGCTACGGTACGCCCGAAGCGGTGGGAGATTACTATGCTGGCGCAAATCATACGCTGCCCACGAGCGGCACGGCGCGTTTTGCCTCGGCGCTCGGCGTGCACGATTTCATAAAGGCCACGCAGTATATTTATTACGACGAAAAAGCGCTCGCCGCGGCGGCGTCCGACATAGAGCGGTTCGCGGAATCCGAGGGGCTGGCCGCGCACGCGCGCAGCGTTGCGAGGAGGTGCGGAAGATGAGCGTTTTTTTGGCGGAAGACCTTAAAAAACTCGCGGCGTACGTACCGGGCGAACAGCCGCAGGATAAGCGATACGTCAAACTGAACACAAACGAAAATCCGTTTTATCCGAGCAGACGGGCTATGGAGGCGATAACGCAAAGCGAGTTGGAAAATCTGCGGCTCTATTCCGATCCCGACAGCCGCAAACTCGTATCCGCCATCGCAAAAGCGTATGACGTATGTGAAAAAAAGATCGTCGTCGGCAACGGTTCGGACGAACTGCTCGCCTTTTGTTTCCGCGCGTTCGGGGAAAACGGCGCCTGCTTTCCGGACGTAACTTACGGATTTTATAAAGTTTTTGCCGATCTTTTCGGCGTTGAAAAAGAGATAATCCCGTTAAAAGAGGACTTTACGGTAGACGCGGGCGGATTTTTTTCAAAAAACAAACTCGTCGTACTCGCCAATCCCAACGCGCAGACGGGCATTTTTCTGCCGCTGTCCGCGGTGGAGGAAATACTCGCGGCAAATCGGAAGAGCGTGGTCGTGATCGACGAAGCGTATGTCGATTTCGGCGGCGAAAGCGCGGTGAAACTGACGGAAAAATACGAAAATCTCGTCGTCGTGCAGACCTTTTCCAAATCGCGCTCCTTGGCGGGCGCTCGCGTGGGGTTTGCCATTGCGTCGGAGGCGCTCGCCGCGGATCTGAACAGGGTGCGCAATTCGTTCAATCCCTATAACGTCAACCGCCTGAGCGCGCTGCTTGCCGCGAACGCCGTTTTGGACAAGGCTTATTTCGAAGAGAGCGTGGCGAAAGTGAAAAAGTCGCGCGAGTTTACAAAAAAGGAACTGGAAAAGCGCGGGTTTACCGTGCTCGATTCCAGCGCGAATTTTCTGATGGCGGGTTCGGCGGCGATCGGCGGCGAAAAGCTCTATCTCGCATTGAAAGAACGGGGAATACTCGTCAGGCATTTCAAAGACGAGCGGATAAAGAATTTCGTGCGCGTGAGCATCGGCGCAAAGGAAGATATGCTCAAATTTCTGGAAGAGGTGGACGACATCACGGGGAGGCGCTCATGAGAAAAGCGGTAATAGAAAGAAAGACGAACGAAACGCAGATCGCGCTTACGCTTTGCCTTGACGGCGGGATAAAATCGGTGAAGACCGACTGCGGATTTTTCAATCACATGCTCGAACTTTTCGCCGTGCACAGCGGTTTCGGCTTGGAAGTGGAATGCAGGGGGGATTCGGAGGTTGATTTCCACCACACGGTGGAGGACGTGGGGATCGCGCTGGGGCAGGCGTTTTTGAGCGCGATCGGCGATAAACGCGGTATCGCGCGTTATGCGGATATCGTTTTGCCCATGGACGAAGCGCTCGTTTTGTGCGCGGTCGATATCAGCGGCAGGGGATATCTCAATTTCGACGCGGAAATGCCCGCCGCAAAGGTGTTCGACGGCGACGGCGATACGCGGGCAAAGTATGCCGGGGCGTTCGACAGCGAGCTGGCGGAGGAGTTTTTCGTCGCCTTTGCGCGCGAGGCGAAGGTTACGCTTCACGTCAAAAAATTGTACGGCAAAAACACGCATCACATCATAGAGGGCATTTTCAAAGCTTTCGCGCGCGTTCTGAAAAAGGCCGTCAAAATAGAGGGGGACGAAATTCCCTCGAGCAAGGGCACGTTATGATCGGCATTATAGACTACGGCGCGGGAAATTTGTTTTCGCTGAAATGTTCGCTGGAATATCTGGGGTTGGAAAGCGTGATCGTTTCCGAAGCAAAGGCCATGGATAAGTGCGACAGGCTCATTCTGCCCGGCGTGGGCGCGTTCGGGGACGCCGTGAAAAAACTGCGCGAAACCTCTCTCGACGAAACGATTTTGAAAGAAGCGCAGAGGGGAAAACCCCTGCTCGGCATATGCCTCGGCATGCAGATGCTTTTTTGCAAAAGTTACGAATACGGCGAACACGACGGCCTTTCTCTTATCTGCGGCGAGGTGCGACCGCTCGCGCCCGACGCGAAAGGCCTGAAAATACCGCACATGGGTTGGAACAGCCTGCATATTGAAAAGCAGGAGGGCATATTCCGCTACAGCGAAGAGGGCGATTACGTTTATTTCGTCCATTCCTACCACGCGAAGAACTGCGAACCCTTCGTTACCGCCGTTACGGAATACGGCGGGCGCGTAACCGCCGCGGTCGGAAGGGACAACGTGTTCGGCACGCAGTTCCACCCGGAAAAGAGCGGAGAGGCCGGACTTAAAATGCTGAAAGCGTTTTCGGAGGTAAAATGAAGATATTTCCCGCGATAGACATTATCGGCGGCGAGGTCGTCAGGCTGAGCAAGGGCGATTACGGTCAGGTGAAAAAATACGCGCTGTCCGTGGAGGAGGCGGCAAGGCGTTTCGCGCAGGACGGCGCTGAAAACGTGCATATCGTCGATCTCGACGGAGCGAAGAGCGGCCGCGCCGAAAATGCGGAGGCCGTCGGCCGCATCTTGGCCGCGGCGCCGTTGTTTGCGGAAGTGGGCGGCGGCATAAGGACGCAGGTTCAGATAGAAGAATACCTGTCGAACGGCGCGGGACGAGTGATTTTGGGCACCGTTGCCGTAAAAAATTTTCCTTTCGTAGCGGAAATGTCGAAAAAATATCCCGAAAAGATAGCCGTCGGCGTGGACGCGCTCGACGGGGCGGTCGCCGTGAACGGCTGGCGCGAGATAACGGATCTTAATTCGGTCGATTTCTGCCGCCGCTTGCGCGACGCAGGCGTACGATACGTAATTTATACCGATATTGGCAAAGACGGCATGCTTTCGGGCACGAATCTTGAAATTTATGAAAAACTCGCCGCAATCGAGGGGCTGTCGATCACCGCTTCGGGCGGGATTACCTTTGCCGAAGAAATAACAAAACTGAAAGAAATAGGTGTTTACGGCGCTATTTTGGGCAAAGCAATGTACGAAAACAAGCTTTCACTGAAAAAGGCCGTGGAACTTGCGGAGAAGTGATATGTTGGCGAAAAGGATCATTCCCTGTCTGGACGTAAGGAACGGGCACGTTGTGAAAGGGACGAATTTCGAGGGCGTGAGGGACGTGGGCGATCCCGTCGGATACGCTGAGTTTTACAATAAGAGCGGCGCGGACGAGCTGGTATTTTACGACATTACCGCCAGTTTTGAGGGGCGCAAGCTCTTTACCGACGTGCTCCGCCGTACGGCGGAACGCGTGTTTATCCCGCTCACGGTGGGCGGCGGCATCAATACGGTGGAGGATTTCGACACCGTTTTGAAATGCGGCGCGGACAAGGTGAGCGTGAACAGCGGTGCGATAAAAAACCCCTCGCTCATTGCGGCGGCGGCGAAAAAATACGGCAATCAGTGCGTGGTGTTGTCCATGGACGTCAAGCGCGCAGGCGGCAGGTTCGTTGTCTACGCCAAGGGCGGCAGGGAAAAAACGGAGCTCGACGCGGTGGAATGGGCTCGGTTCGGGGAAAAGAACGGCGCGGGCGAACTGGTGGTCAACAGTATCGACACCGACGGCGTCAAAGGCGGCTTCGATCTCGAAATGTTAAACGAGATCATTGCCGCCGTGAATATTCCCGTCGTCGCGAGCGGCGGCGCGGGCAGCATAGGGCATTTTGTGGAACTGTTCAAAAAGACGGGCGCGGACGCGGGGCTGGGCGCCTCGGTATTCCATTTCAGGGAGATCGCCATAAGGGACTTGAAGAGAGAACTCGGAAATAACGATATAGGAGTAAGGATATGATGTTGAAGACAGAAGAACTTAAATTCGACGAAAAGGGGCTTATCCCCGCAGTAGTAACGGATCATTACACCAAAGAAGTGCTTACCGTGGCCTATATGAACGCGGAAAGTCTGAAGATCAGCATGGAGGAGGGCAGAACGTGCTTTTATTCCCGCAGCCGCAAAACGCTGTGGAGAAAGGGCGAAACTTCGGGCAACGTGCAGCATATCGTTTCCATCACCGCGGACTGCGATAAGGACGCCCTCGTGGTGGAGGTCGTAAAAGACGGCCCCGCCTGCCACACGGGCGCGGAGAGTTGTTTTTTCAATAAAGTTTACGAAAGCGAAAAATTCAACGATTTTTCAATCGACGCGCTGTATGATTTGATAAAGGGCCGCAAGACGGAGAAAAAGGAGGGCTCGTACACCACTTATCTTTTCGAGCAGGGTATAGACAAAATCCTCAAAAAGGTAGGCGAGGAATGTACCGAAGTCATTATCGGCGGCAAGGGCGGCGACAAGGCGGAAACGGTGTTCGAGATCGCCGATCTGACCTATCACGTGCTGGTGCTCATGGTGGAGATGAATATTCTGCCGAAAGACATCATAGCGGAGCTTGCGAAACGGCATGTAGTCGATAAAAAAGTAAAACAGCAGAAAATGAAATGAAAGAAAACAATCAGATAGAACTCGAAAGCCTGATCACCGACGAACAGCAGCTGAAAAATCTCAACGATTTCATGCAGATGAGTTTCGTTTACGAATCGGCTATGGGGATCATGCGTACCAAGCTCGACGTACTGCAGAAGGAGTATTCGCTCGCGCACGGTTACAACCCCATTCACACGATCGAAAGCCGGCTGAAAAAACCGCTCAGCATCGTCAATAAACTGCGGCGGAAAAATCTCGAAATATCCATCGACGCGGTGCGCCGCAACCTCAAGGACGTAGCGGGCATGCGCATCATCTGCAATTATAAAAACGACGTATATACCATCGTGGAAGTGCTGAAACGCCAGCTCGACGTTTCCGTAGTGGAGGAAAAGGACTACATAAAGAGCCCGAAAGAAAACGGGTACAGGAGCTATCATCTCGTCGTTACCGTGCCCGTGTATTTCACCAACCGCGCGGAAACGGTGCCCATCGAGATACAGATACGCACCATCGCCATGGATTTCTGGGCGAGCCTCGAACACAAACTGCGCTATAAAAAGGACAGAAAGATGTCTTTCGATCTGCAGGAAAGGCTGAAAGCGTGCGCCGAGATCACCGACAAGCTGGATGAAGAGATGCAGAACATCAACAAGGCTTTGAGCGATTTTGAATAAAAACAGCGGGGACGTATGTCTTTATAAAGAACGCCCGCGGCGGATATTTCCGCCGCGGGCG
>UQZE01000101.1 GCA_900545325.1 uncultured Eubacteriales bacterium | reverse complement strand
GGATCAACAGCAGAAAAGCAAGCATCCGCCGGAGATACTATTCGCTTTTCGGCACGCTTTGATCTCGTTAAACTTCATACTTTCTTAAAGGCAGACACGGAAAACGTTGTCTGTCTTTTCTTTGTATCAAGTTTAAGCAAACCATATCTTACATTAAGGAAGTCGTAAAGCTCTCCGAATTCCGTGTATTCGTGCGTAACGGCATAGACTTTGCATTTGTGTTCGTTTTCGATTGCTTTCATCTTTGCGTAAAGTTCAGGCTCTTGGTCGATCCAGAAACCGCCGAATTGTTCAAAGAAGCAAACTTGGTCGTTTTCTTTGAATCCTTTGATGTACGGTTTATAGATGTCCATTTTCTTCATGATTTCGATTGCTTTTTCTTTCTTGGTGATAGTCGTTTTCATAGTCTTTTTCTCCTTAAATATAATTTTCTAATTGTTCAAAGTTGTAAGCGATGTTTCTAAGTGTTTCTTCAAAGCCGAACCATGCCAGCAAGTTTTGATTGTATGTATCCTGTGCAAGCGGATCTTCCTTGTCCCACTTATCTCCGAAAAGTTCGGAAGGGGAGTAAAGCCCCGTTCCGTTCATCGTGTCGTACAAAAGGTCATTGATTTCCTGTCTGTACTGTTTGTAAAAACGCACAGTATCGGTGTAGTAGATCAGTTCGCCTACGATACCAGACTGGCAACCGTGATAAAGCACGTCGGTAAAGATATTCTTCTTATCCGAATAGTCGCTCCATTCATCGATAACGTAGTTGCAAACCCGCTTAGTAAGCGGACTGCTTGAGTTACGTTTCAGTTCTTTAATGTTTGCAAGAGTAAGTTTCATTTCATTTCCTCCTGATAATTTTCGTAATATTCGCTTTCTTCGTTTTGACGTTCTTCTTCATAGAAGAGAGGGTCGGTGTCACCGCACCTTCCATCGCAGGTACCATATAAAAAGCAGTTTTCACAAAGACTCATTTTTCAACCTCCTCAAAATCGTCCAAGTCGATTTGATTAAAATCAACGCCGTATTCAAAGTACAGTCTGCCGCAATCTTCCAAAAGATCAAAGGTGTGAACGCTGATGCGTCCTCGGTTGGTTACGGCAACCGTTATTTCTTTCTTTTCCGTGTTGATGTCTATGAGGTTAAAGGTGATAAATTCTTCGCCGTCATAGAACTGAAATTCGCTTAATTGATACTGTTTTTTCATTTTTATTTCCTCCGATTTTTATTTCGCTAATTTGTACCAGATGTAGTAATTGACTTCAATGTCGCGTCCATCGTATTCAACAATTTCGTAGTACGCGCCTTTGAATTCGTCTGTGCTGTTCGTGATAGGGTGGCAATCCTTCACGCAAGAATAAACCCTAATGTAAGGTTTACCGGATTTGCTGATGTTTGCAGTAATCAGATCTTCATCGGTGATATACCCGACACCTGTTACTTTGGTGTTCTCGACTCTACCTAACTTGGTAATTGAGAAAATAACTTTTTTCATTTGCTTTTTACTCCTTATTTTTTTATTTGCCTTTCGACAGGAGCTAAGTACCACTGAAGGAAGCACATATCTGTAAGCCTTGAAGTACAGCCTCTCGGAAGTCAACGAAAAGAAAAATTTATTGACGTATGATGTTTTATTCGATTTCAATCGCAGAAAATAAAAAAAGGCCATACTCTAAGTCGAGTATGACTGTTCTTTCTCATTAAGTTTTAAGCGATAAATTTTTCCGTTGACTTGCCGCTTACTGCTGTGGTACAACGACGCCACGAAAGGCATTAAAAAATAGGATGCGAATTAAGCATCCTATTCGTGGGTAATCTTATACGATATGTTTTCATAGCTAAATAAAAGGTGTTCAGTTGGGGTCTCATCGAGTCCGCCAAAAGGCTTATGCCGTCTTTTTGGGCGGCATAAGCCTTTAAATTTTTAAACGTAAGGAAATCACGTTGTCGCTAAAACAAAAGGAGCAAGATGTGCGGGGCGATCTTGCTCCTTTTGTTTTCTTACGCGAAAGCCGAAACTACGTCGGTCGCTCGCTATATCTTTTTTTGAAGATCTCCGCGTATCGGCGGTGCTCGTCGGCGCGGGAGCGAAGGAAAAACGACGATTAAAAGTCGGTAAAAAGCACGGCTTCCGCGTTCTTTTTATTCAAACGGGATTTTGCCGCTGGCGGCGTGTAAATCGTCTATCTCCCTGCGGATGCGCCGTTGGTCGTCCGGCGGCAGTTCGCAGAGTTTGCTGAGCGTATCCAGATCTTCGCGCGTCAAAAATACTCTCGTCAGCGTTTCTTTTGTCAGGTTGGTCGGCGCAGGGGCGTCAGGGTCCGTCGCTGATATTTTTTCTTTCGGATTTTTCATGAAACGGTTCTCCTTGTATTTTATGAATATATAATAATATATTTTTGAACAATAATCAAGTAATTTGGAAAATATTTCTAAACAAATTTTCTTCCGCGTATTTTTTCGGGAAAGGGAAAAGAAATTTTTCAGTTAACGATTGCAAATTTTTTTAAAACATATTATGATATATATGTTGTGAAAAAAGCGTTTATAGCGGGGGGCACGGGATTTCTCGGCAGGGCCGCCCTGGAAAAATTCGTATCGCGGGGCGTACCCGTTGCTGCGGCGTCGCGTTCGGGTGGAAATGCGTGCGGCGTTTCCGTCGATAATCTTGACTTTTTTGCCAAAAGCGGGGAATGTCTTACGGCGTATTTCAAAGAAAAAAAGTTCGACGTATTTATATATGCTTTGGGGCCGGACGACCGCGTGATGCCGCCTGCGCCGGCAGCGCCGTTCTTTCGCGAAAAGCTGGTCGTGCAGTGTAAAAAAATACTGTCCGCCGCAGTGGCGGCGGGAGCGGAAAGGCTGGTCGTGCTCGGTTCTTATTTCGCGTATTTCGATAAGCTCTGCAAGGGCAGGCTGTCGGAAAGCCACCCGTATATCAGGGCGCGGCGGGAACAGGAAGACGCAGCGCTTTCTTCGGGCGTTGCGGCCGTGGTGCTCGAACTGCCGTATATATTCGGCGTTCCCGAAAACGGGGCGCCTATTTGGAGGGAAAGTTTTCTCGCGCATTTCGACAGATATCCCGCGGTGTTCATGACGAAGGGAAGGACGGCTGCGACCGACGCGGCGGGCGTGGCGGAAGCCGTATTCGCGGCGGCGCATTGCGGCAGCGGCTGCGTTCCCGTCGGGGGAGAAAACATTTCCTATATCGAACTCGTGAAAAAGATGCTCCGCTTTGCGAAAGACGGACGAAGAGTGCTGAAAATTCCCGCCTGGCTGGGCGCGTTGGGCGCGCGTTCGGTTGCAAAGGAATACAAAAAGCAGGGGAAAGAGCCGGGGCTCGATCCCGTAAAACTCATGACTCAGATCCAAAATAAGGACTTTTCCCTCGATCCCGCGGCGACGGAAAGGGCCTTGCAGTATGAAAGATTCGGCTTTTCCGCGGCGCGCGATACCGAGGCGGAGCTGAAAAAGACCATGCGCGCCTGTTACCCCGAGCGTTTCGGCGCGGAAAAATGAAAAGGAGGATATATGTTCCGTTTTTATCACTATAACATCAACGTTTCCGATCTTGAAAAATCTTTGGCCTTTTACGGCGAGGCGCTGGGGCTGTCACCCGTACGCACGATCGAAAAGAACGATTTTACCATCGTGTTTTTAGGGGACGGGAAGAGCGGGTTTCTTTTGGAAATCACCGCGCTGAAAAATCATCCGCAGAAATACGACCTCGGCGAAGGGGAGTTTCACCTCGCCGTTACGGCGGACGATATGGCCGCCGCGCGCGAAAAACACGAAAAAATGGGGTGCGTCTGTTTCGATAACCCCGCGATGGGCATCTATTTTATCGAAGATCCCGACGGATACTGGATCGAGATATGCAAAAATAAAGATAAGAGGTGAAATATGAAGTTAGATTTGCACGAAAGCCTGACGGTTTCGGTGAACAACGAGCCCGCGCGGGCGTACTACGAAATAGAAAACGGCGAAAAGACCTTTCTTACTAAATGGCGTTTCGCCTATTTCGAAAGCCGCGAAAAAGCCGATTTCGATTCTCTGCCCGAACGGGAGGTGGAAGTTCCCTCATGCTGGCAGATGCTGGGATACGACGAAAAGCAGTACACCAACACGCGCTATCCCTTTCCATACTGTCCGCCGTATATTTTAAAGGAAAATCCCTGCGGCATGTACGTCTGCCGTTACGACGTAAAGGACAAAAAGGGGCGCTATTACATAAATTTCGAGGGCGTGGACAGCTGTTATTACCTCTTTGTGAACGGCAGATTCGCGGGGTATTCCACCATAAGCCATTCGCCGTGTGAATTCGACGTCACCGATTTTTTGAAAGAAGAAAACGAAATCAAGGTGATCGTGTTCAAATGGTGTCAGGCGAGTTATCTCGAGGACCAGGACAAAATGCGCTTTTCGGGCATTTTCCGCGACGTTTACATTCTCAACCGCCCCGAAGGTCACGTGAGGGATTTCAAGATCACTACCGACTATAAGGGCAAGACGGGCTATGTGCGCGTCGCCGCGGACAGACCCTGCCGTTTCGTCCTGTCGGACGGCGGCAGAGTGATCGACACCGCGGAGGGGAAAAACGTGCGGCTGAAAATTCCCGACGTGCGCCTTTGGAACGCGGAAAGTCCCGTTTTGTACGACCTTGCAATCGAATGTGCGGGAGAAGTAATCCGCGAAAAAACGGGCGTGAGGAAAGTCGGGATCAAAGACGGCGTCATTCTTTTAAACGGCGCGCCGATCAAGTTCAAGGGCGTCAACCGCCATTCGTCCACCGTGAACGCGTTTGTGGAAACGGAAGAGGACATGAAAAAAGACGTCGCTCTCATCAAGGAAATGAACGGCAACGCGGTTCGGACCAGCCACTATCCCTGCGCGGCGTATTTTGCGCGGCTCTGCGACGAAGAGGGCGTTTACCTCATGGAGGAGGCCGATGTGGAATCGCACGGCGCGACCAACCAGCGCGGCGGGTACGACGGTTATCTCTACGGGGAGATCGCGCGCGATCCTCGCTTTGCGGAGCAGATCGTCGAACGCAGCCGCCGCATGTACGAGCGGGATAAAAACCGACCGAGCGTGCTCATATGGTCGCTCGGCAACGAATCGGGCTGGGGCGCGAATTTTGCGGAGGCCTGCAAGGCGATCAAAAAGCTGGACGACCGCCCCGTGCATTACGAAAACGCATGGGATTGGAGCAGAAACGATTATCTTGACGACGGGCTTTTGGATATGTGCAGCAGGATGTATCCCGCCGTGAGCTATCTCGAAGAATATCTCGACAAGGAACGCCGCCCCCTGGTGCTCTGCGAATATACGCACGCTATGGGGAATTCCTGCGGGGATGTGCGCGCGTATTGGGACGTGATCTATAAACACGACCGCCTTGCGGGCGCTTTCGTATGGGAATGGTGTTCCCACAGCGTGATAGAAAACGGCAAAGTGCTCTACGGCGGCGATTTCGGGGAAAAACTGCACGACGGCAATTTCTGCATGGACGGTCTCGTTACCACCGACCGCGTGCCAAATCCCTCTTATTACGAGGTGAAGGAAGTTTATGCGCCCGTGGACTTAAAATGGAAGAACGGCAGGGCGTATATAGAAAACAGGCGGGACTTTGAACCGTTGGACGATATAATCTGCGAATACGCGGTCAAAGTCAACGGCAGTGTCGTCGGCGGCGGCAAACTCGATCTTGCTGGTATTGCGCCGCATGAGGAAAAGTCGTTTCCCGTGCCCGTGCCGCGCGAAAAAGGCTATACGTTCGTCGATTTTACTTTCAGCAAGGGCGGAAAAATCGTCACGGTGCGCCAGGCGGAGATCGATTACGCCTACGCCGCGGCGGAAAAGGCGGAAAGCGAAGACGTTTCCTTTGAAGTGGACGAAAACGGCATGCTGAAATCGTTCAGAGCCGCGGGCCGGGAATACCTCGCGGGGGCGGCGAAGCTGCAGATCCTGCGCGCTTATCTCGACAACGACAGGAACGTTAAAAACGACTGGGAGCGCGTGCGCTATCAGTACGCGGACTTTTTTGCCAAGAACATAGAGAGAAAGGAGGGCTGCGTGCGCGTTTCGGGGTATATGGTAACCGATTCCATCGCCCCGCTCGCGGAGATCTGCCTGACATACAAGCCCGTGGCGGGCGGCGTGGAAATTTTTGCGGAAGTTTTCGGCAACGGGCATTTTCCCCGTTTCCCGCGTTTCGGTTTTTCCTTCCCCGTGGAACCGTCGCTCACAAAGGTCGAATATTTCGGCCGCGGCGAAACGGAGGCGTATTTGGACAGAACGCTTTGCGCGCCCGTCGGATTTTACGTTGCGGACGCGCGTACGATGAACTACATGTATCCCAAGCCGCAGGAGAGCGGCAGCCACTGCGGCAGCCGTTTTGTGAAGATTTCCGACGGCAAAGGCGGGATTATGGCAGACAGCGAAAAGGACTTTTCTTTCCAGGTGAGCGAATACGCGCTTTCCGATTACAGGGCGCACGCGTACGAAATGAAAGAAACGGGCAGGCTCTATCTCAACGTCGATTACAAAATGGGCGGCGTTGGCAGCGCCTCCTGCGGGCCGGTGCTCGAAGACAAATACTGGGTGGAGCATACGTTCGGCTTCCGTTTCCGTCTGCTTGCGGCGGCGGGCGATCCGTTCAAGCGGCATTTTTCCAAATAAAAAACCGTCTTGCGACGGCAGAAAGAAAGCGGCGGCGCGTTACGCGCCCGCCGCTTTTATCTTACGGGGGTATAGTCGATTTCGGAAAGGACGTCCGTCGCTTCCAGTTTGAATATCACGGGACGGAGGCCGTCGTTGCAGCTGACGATCGCCACGCCTTTTTCGCGTATCCAGTCGCCGTAGTAAAAAAGGCCGTTTTCCGCGCCGTGCGCCAAAGCGAAAACGTATTGATACATCGCTTTCCACGCCTCGTCGCAAAGTCCCTGCGGCTTGGCATAGTCGGCGTAAAAAACCTGTCCGGCTTTGTGCATGGGGCACGCTTTCAGTCCGCCCGCGCCGTACTCGGCGGCGAGTTCTTCGTCAAAATGTGTTTTCAATACGGTTATCTTTACTTTTTTCATATCTTCATTATAACATATTTTCCGAAGTTTGCAAGCAAATTTTTCCTGCGGTTGACAGCGCGCCGATTTTCTTTTATAATGATAGTATGTCAAATCGGAACGGAGCGGATATGACGCAAGTCGTTGCGGCCATCATAAAAAAAGACGGTAAAATTCTCGCCTGCCGCCGTCCCGCGCATAAAAAGCGCGGCCTTTTATGGGAATTTGCGGGCGGCAAGGTGGAGGAGGGCGAAACCTGTGAACAGGCGCTCGCGCGCGAATGCAGGGAAGAGCTCGGCGTAACGATAAGCGTCGGCGCGCTATTTGCGGAAAAAGTGCACGCTTACGAGGACGTTACCGTGCATCTTTATTTTTACGAAGCGGAGATCGTCGGCGGCGAACCGAAAAAACTCGAGCACGACGAAATAAGGTTCGTTTTGCCGGAGGAGCTCGGCGGCCTGCCCTTTTGTCCCGCGGATCGGGACGTACTTGAAAAACTGAAAAATCAATAGACTTGCTCGCTTATACGCAGATCGGA
>UQZE01000100.1 GCA_900545325.1 uncultured Eubacteriales bacterium | reverse complement strand
CCGAGCGCCTTTGCCTTTTCCAGTTTGGAGCCCGCTTTTTCGCCCGCGACGACCAGCGTGGTCGTTTTCGTTACGCTGCTTTTCGTTTCGCCGCCGAGCTTTTGTATGATGTCCTCCGCCTCGCCGCGCGTAAAGGAGGAAAGGCTGCCCGTGAGCACTACGCTCTCGCCCGCAAACGCGCCTTCTGCCTTCTGTTCGACCTCGCCGATGGGTTTCACGCCCGCCGCGGCCAGCCTTTCCAGTTCGTTTTTATTGTCCCCGTCGCGGAAATAGGCGTATATGCTTTCGGCTACGGCCTCTCCCACGTCGTCCATTTCCATCAGCTCTTCCTTTTCCGCCGCGGCGAGCGCTTCGAGCGACTTGTATTTTTTCGCCAGGTCCGCCGCCGTCTTTTTGCCTACGTTGTCGATGCCCAGCGCGTACAGAAAGTTTTTCAGCCGCGCGAATTTACTGTTTTCTATGCTCTTCAAAAGGTTATCCGCCTTTTTGGACTTGAACCCTTCGAGTTTTAAAAGCTGTTTTTTCGTGAGCGCGTAGAGATCCGCAAAGCCGCGCACCAGATTTTCGTCGTAGAGCTGCGCCGCCGTCATTTCGGAAAAGCCCTCCACGTTTACGCCGTCCTTGCTGCAAAAATTCGTAACGGAATAAATCACCCTGTCGCGGCACTTTTTGTTGAGGCAGAACACGTTCGCCCCCACTTCGGTTACCGCCTGCCCGCAGGAAGGGCAGACCGCGGGCAGCGGGATCTCGCGGCAATTCTCCGTAACCTCCGTCGTGCCGAGGATTTCGGGAATGACTTCGTTGCTCCGCCGGACAAGCACGCGCGCCCCCACCTTTACGCCCTTGCGCCGAATGTCGCCGTAATTGTTGAGCGTTGCTTTGCGCACCGTCGCGCCCGCGAGTTCCACGGGTTCGAGCAGGGCGAGCGGCGTAAGCTTGCCCGTTCTGCCAACCTGCCACACGACGTCCTGCAAGACGGTGGTAACTTCCTCCGCCTCGAACTTGAACGCGACGGCCCAGCGCGGAAATTTATCGGTGGCGCCCAGTTCCTCCCGCACGGAAAAATCGTTGACCTTGACGACCGCGCCGTCGGTCAGTATATCGAGGGAGCGGCGGCTGACGTCGATCTCCCTGATCGCGGCGAACACCTCCTCCATGTCCCTGCATACGCGCAGGAACGGGTGAACCTTAAATCCGTTTTTGCGCAGAAACTCCACACATTCGGTCTGCGAGGACAGCGCGCCCTCAGACATGTAGTTGACGTTGTAAAACATGATGTCGAGCTTGCGCGCCGCGGTCACTTTGGGATCGAGGTTGCGGATGGCCCCCGCCACGGCGTTACGGGCGTTTTTGAGCGGTTCCGCCGCCGTCCTGTTATATTCTTCGAGCGCGGAAAGGCGCATGACCGCCTCGCCCTGCACCTCGATCACCCCGCGGTAGCCGATGGTCAGCGGAAAACTCTTTATGGTAAGCACCTGCGCGGTAACGTCCTCTCCCGTGCTGCCGTTGCCGCGCGTCGCCGCGCCGACGAACCTGCCGTTTTCATAGGTGAGGCATACCGTCAGCCCGTCGAATTTATACTCCACGGTGTATTCCGCGGGACGCGGATCTATCTTTTTGATGCGCTCTTCGAAAGCGGTCAGCTCCTCTTCGGTCAACGCCTTGTCCAGACTGTACAGCCTGCGGATATGCTCGTGTTTTTTGAACGCGGCCACGGGCTCGCCGCCCACGCGCTTGGTAGGTGAATCGAAGAGCGTGCGCCCTTCCTCTTTTTCCAGCTTTACGAGTTCGTCGTATAATTTATCGTATTCCTTATCCGACACGGTGGGATTATCCAGCACGTAATATTCGTAAGCGTACTTGTTGAGTATTTTTACAAGCTCTTCCATTCTGTCCATAACGTTTCACCTCATATCTTTTCCATCGGGGCGAATTTCGCCGCGAGCGATTTGATGCCGACGCTCTTGAAGGCCACGTCGACGATGAGATTGCCCTCCGCGCCCTTAACCTGAATGACGATTCCTTCGCCGAATTTGACGTGTTTCACCTTGTCGCCGGTCTTGTAGCCGCAGGCGCTCTGCGCCTTTTTCTGCGCCGCCTGCATTCTCTTTATGTAATTTTCGGCATAGCCGGAAGAAAATCCCGTGCCGTTTTTGTCGCTCGTACCCAAATCGTCGCTTTTATCGTAATACGTCTTTGCGAAATCCGGTTTTTTCGGCTGTTCGCGGAACTGCGGCAGATCGAGCACGGGCTGCATTTCCTTTAAAAAACGCGAGGGGATCATGCGCTCCCTGCTGCCGTACAGAAAGCGGCTTTTCGAATACGTTACGTACAGTTTTTCCCGCGCGCGGGTAACGGCCACGTACATAAGCCGTCTCTCTTCTTCCATATCGTCCGCGGAGGAAACCGCGCGCGAAATGGGAAACACGCTCTCCTCCAGTCCGCTCACGAACACCACGCGGAATTCCAGCCCCTTGACGGCGTGTACCGTGGCTATGCTCACGGCGTCGTCCTCCGCGATATTGTCCGAATCGGCGGACAGCGTAACGGAGTTGAGATAGTCCGAAAGCGTGGCCCCCGCGTTGAGTTTGGCAAATTCCAGAATGGAGTTCTGGAATTCGTCTATATTCATCTTTTTATTGAGGTTTTCTTCGGTATCCTCGTCGAAGAGCGTCTTGTAGCCCGTTTTGACGATCATCTTTTCGGTCAGTTCGGGCAGAGAAAGCGTTTCCTTGTCCACAATGAGCGATACGACGAGGTTTTTAAAATCGTTTATCTTGGCCTTCGCCCCCGCGGGCATATCGATCCTGTCCGCGTCGCAGACCGCGTCGAACATGCTTAAATTATAATATTTCGCGTACGCCTGCAAAGCGTCTATGCTCCTGCCGCCTATGCCCCGCTTGGGCGTGTTGATGATGCGGATGAGCGCCTCGTCGTCGAGCGGGTTGTTGAGCAGTTTGAGATAGGCTAAACAGTCCTTGATTTCCTTTCTTTCAAAAAACTTGAAACCGCCGTAAATGCGGTAGGGTATGCCGTATTTATTGAATTCCTGCTCGAAAGCGCGCGAAATGGCGTTCACGCGGATGAGCACGGCGAAATCTTTGGCTTTCAGCTGCGGATACTGCGACATAAGCCGTTTGACGTTCATGGCGGCGTAAGCGGCCTCGTCGTTTTCGTCGAGCGCGGAAAAACATTCCACCGACGCGCCCTCCTCGTTTTCCGTCCACAGTTTTTTATCGTTGCGCGCGGTGTTGTTGGCAATGACTACGTTGGCAAGTTCGAGTATTTTTTTCGTCGAGCGGTAATTGCGTTCCAGCTTGTACTTTTTCGCGCCGTCGAAATACCGTTCGAAATCGAGGATATTCTTGATCTCCGCGCCGCGCCAGCCGTATATGCTCTGGTCGTCGTCCCCCACGGCGAACAAATTGCCGTGCTTGGAGGCAAGCAGCTCTATGATCATGAACTGCACCTTGTTGGTGTCCTGAAATTCGTCCACGTGGATATACCGAAAACGCGAGGAGTAATAATCGAGGCTGTCCCTGTCGCGGGCGAGCAGCTGATAGGTCTTGACGAGCAGGTCGTCGAAGTCGAGGGCGTTTGATTTGAAAAGAGTATCCTCATACGCGGTAAAAACCTTGCATATCTCTTCGATATGCCTCACGCCGACGTTTTCCTTTTCGTATTCTTCGGGCGTGTACGCTTTGTTTTTTGCCGCACCGATATGAAATTTCACCTTTTTGGCAAACTCGTCGTCATGCCCCCGTTCCGTGCAGATGCGCTTGATCACGCGCTCCTTGTCGCTGTCGTCGTAAATGGTGAAATTGCCGTTGTAATGCTCGTTCAGACGGCCTATGTCCTGCCTTAAAATCTTTACGCACATGCTGTGTATGGTGGATACCCACATGCGCCCCGCGTCGCCGATGATGTTCGCAAGCCGTTCCTTCATTTCGTTCGCGGCTTTGTTGGTAAAGGTTATTGCCATTATGTTTGCGGGCGATACGCCCTTTTCGAGCACGAGATAGGCTATTCTGCTCGTAAGGACGCGGGTCTTGCCGCTGCCCGCCCCCGCAATGACGAGCACCGCCCCCTCGGTGTCCTCCACGGGCGCGCGCTGTTCGGGGTTGAGTTTTTCCAAAATTTCGCTGATCTGCATTCTTTCGCTCATTTTCTTTCTCCGCATTTCATTTTACCACAAGCCGACCGTTTTTTCAAGGAAAACCGCCGTTATAATTGCAATTTCCCGCGCGGTGTGCTATGATGTTTTTATGGCAAAATATCCATTGAAAAAACTGCGCGCCGTCGTCAGCGGCGCTTCGAGCGGCATCGGCCGCGAGCTCGTGAAACGCCTCGTCGACGAATACGGCTGCGAAGTCTACGGCGCGGGCAGGAACGAAGAGCGGCTCGAAGAGTTGAAAAATTCCCTCAAAAACGGAAAGAATTTCCGCTACGCACTCTTCGACGTGAGCGACGAAAAGAGCTGGCGGGCCTTTGCCGAAAAGCTGGAAAAAGAGGGTTTCGCGCCCGATATGCTCGTAAACAACGCGGGCTATCTGCTCCCCTTCGGCAAGGCGGAAAAGCACTCCGTAAAGGAGGCGGAGAACATTCTTTCCACCAACTATCTTTCCTGCGTATATTCCTTTCACGCCTTTCTGCCGCTATTGAAAAAATCCGCGGCGCCCGCGGTTGTGAACGTTTCGAGTTCCGCCGCCCTCGCGCCCGTGGCGGGAACGGCGCTCTATTCGGCGTCCAAAGCGGCGCTCAAAAGCTTTACGGAATGTCTTGCCATGGACTATAAGGGCGAAATATACATAGCGGGCGTCTATCCCGGCTTCACCAAAACGGCGATATTTTCGCACCAGAAACGGAACGCGGACAGCAAGCTGATAGACGCCGTAACCATGCCCGTGGACAAGGCGGTGAAACGCATACTGAAAAAGCTGAAACGGAAAAAGACGTATATCGTTACGGGCGCGGACGCGAAAGCCATGAACTTTTTTTACCGCCTGTTCCCCCGTCTGACCGCAAACGCCATCCGCGGCGTTTTGAAAAAGAGCAATATGGATATATTCAAGGACGTTTTCTGAAATGGCGCAGCATATCGAAATCGTCGGCTACGACCCCGCATGGGAGGAAAAATTCAATCGGGAGGCGAGGCTGATCGAGGAAATCCTCGGCGGAGAACTCGTTGCGATCCACCATATAGGCAGCACCGCGGTAAAGGGCCTGGCGGCGAAACCGATCATAGACATCATGCCCGTGGTGAAGGACGTTTCCCGCGCGGACGGTTTCAACGCCCGTTTCGAAGAAATCGGCTACGAGGCTATGGGAGAATTCGGCATAGCGGGCAGGCGGTATTTCCGCAAGGGCGGGGACGAGCGCACCCATCAGCTCCATATCTTCGGCGTTTCCTCCGAAAAAGACATCGCGCGGCATCTCGCCGTGCGCGACTATCTCCGCGCCCATCCGCAGACGGCGGAAAAATACGGCGAACTGAAACGCGCGCTCGCCGCACGCTTTCCGTACGATATAGAATCTTATTGCGACGGCAAAGCGGCGTTTATGAAAGAACTGGAAAAGGCCGCGCTGAAATTTTACGGAAAATAACTTCAAACAGTTGACAAACGGCTCCCGTCGGCGTATGATGGGTTCAAATTCAATAACGGTAACTTTGGGCAGGGTGAAATCCCCGACCGGCGGTAATGTCTTTCAAAGAACGAGTCCGACAGCCCCAACAGCCGATTGCGGTGAGATTCCGCAACCGCCAGTAAAGTCTGAATGGGAAAGTTGCTTATGTTTTACGCCGCGCCCGCATTCGGGCGGGCGTTTTGACGCAAGCTTTTTTACTCCCGAGGTTACCGCTTCGGGAGGTTTTTTATGAAAGGTTACTTCACCACGAAACGCATCACCTTCCTGGCGGTATTCACGGCGCTCGTCATGGTAACGACGATGTATTTAAGCGTGCCGAACGGTATGGGCTACACCAACCTCGGCGACACGTTTATCATGCTCGGCGCGGCCCTGTTCGGCCCCGTATTCGCCGCCATATCGGGCGGGATAGGCTCCATGCTGGGCGACATTCTGCTCGGCTACACCGTGTACGCCCCCTTTACGCTCGTCGTCAAGGGACTGGAAGGTTTTCTCGCGGGGCTGGTCGCAAAAGCGCTTATCGGCGCAAAACTCAACCGCCACGCGTCGCTCGTCGCCGGATTTATCGTCGCCGCGCTCGAAATGATACTGGGCTACTTTCTGACCAATTCCATTCTGGGCAAGAGCTTTATCACGGGATTTACCGACGTGCCGAGCGACTGCATACAGGGCGCGCTCAGCGTAGCGGCGGCTTACGTGCTTGCGCTTGTGCTCTCGCGCATCAATGCCCTGCGCACGCTCACGGACAATGTGCTCTGCAAGCCCTTGCCCGAAAGCGAACACACCCCGCCGACGGAGGAAAAGCATGAAGATAACGCTGATCAATGACCTTTCCGGATTCGGAAACTGTTCCCTGTGCGCGGCGATTCCCGCGCTCGCGGCGCTCGGACACGAAACGCACCCTTTTCCGACCGCGATTTTATCCAACCAGACCGCTTACGACAGCTATTTCATGGCGGACTGCACCCGATATTTCGACGATTTTTTGAGAGAATGGCGCAAAAACGGCGAAAAGACGGATTGCGTTTACCTCGGTTTCACGCCCTCGAAAGCGCTGCCCGAAAAGGCCGCCGCGCTCGCAGAGGAATACGGCGCGAAATTTTTGTTCGACCCCGTGCTCGGCGACGACGGAAAACTGTACAAGTGTTTTGACGAAAGCTTTGTCGCGCGCTACGCGGCGGTCGTGCCGCGCGCCGACTATCTCACGCCGAACCTGACGGAATGCTGCCTGCTGTGCGGAGAAAGTTACGCCGACGTACTTTCGGCGGACGGCGAAAACGCCCTTATCGAAAAGGTGTTTTCCCTCGCGGAAAAACTGCGGGCGGCAGGCGCGAAAAACGTAGTGGTAACGGGCGTAAAATCCGGCGGCAGGCTCTTTAACGCCTGCGCGTTCGAAAGCGGGCGGCACCTGTCCGAAAGCCGTTGTTTAGAAAGATCGTATTCGGGCACGGGAGATCTGTTCGCCTCGGTCTTTTTAGGTTACGTACTGAACGGCGAAAGGTGCGAAAGCGCGGCGGATAAAGCGGGCGCGTTCGTTTCCGCGTGTATCGAGCGCAGCATACAACGGGAAATCGCGGGCGTGCACGGCGTGGATTTTGCGCCCCTTTTAAAAAATTTATAAACCCGCCGCAAAAAAGTTGCATTTCCTTAAAAAATTGTTGTATACTAAAATAAAAGCCTGCCCTGTACGATAGGAAAGAAGAATTGCTCCACAAATAATGATAAGAAGCCATTTTGGTCTACGTTGATATGCAGAGCCTTTTCATTAAGGAGGTCAGAGGCAACGAGCGTGGCATTCGCCTGTTTTTTGAAAACGGGGTTATTATTTTCTTTCCGTCGGCAACGGCGGGTTTTTTGCTTTCAATACTTCGCCTCCGCAGTTTTGCGGAAACGGCCCTTTTGCCCGAGGCCTGTTTGTCCGCAAATCACGTTTACGGAGGCGTTTTTATT
>UQZE01000099.1 GCA_900545325.1 uncultured Eubacteriales bacterium | reverse complement strand
TGTCCGTAAAGCATGTTTTCAAAGTATTTGACGCCGAGCAGGTCGTAGATCGTGGGCACGATGTCCGCCGTGCAGGTGAATTTATCGATCGTGCGTTCTTCTGCGGTTTTTCCTGCGAGTTTGTTGCCGACGCGTATCATCAGCGGCACGCGGAAAAGATCGGTATAGCGGCGCCCCGTGTCCGTATCGGGCAGATCCTTGATATAATCGGAGAGTTCGTAGTAATAGGCGTTATGGTCGCCGAAAAGCACGACGATCGTGTTTTCGATCAGCGGCACGCCGTTTTTATCTTTGGTGTTTTCCAGATAATCGAATATTTCGCCCACCGCCTTGTCGAGTTCCATCGCCGCGGCGACATAGGTGCGGAACGCGTATTTATCCTTATAATGCTTGTCGTTTTCGTCGGGGACGGGGCACACGCCGTACTTATCGAGAAGTTCGTAATTTTCTTTCAGATTTTCGCGGTCGGCGTACTGTCCGTGCATGGTGATGGTGGATATATGCGTGTCGAAACGCCTGTCGGAAGGAAACATTTCCTCTTTGCAGAGGTCTATCATGTCGGAATCGAGGTTGCGTTCTCCCTGTTCGGTATAGTCCACGTAGCTGCCGCCCGTCTTTTCGGAATAGGCCACCATTTCTTCATTGGCAAAAAATTTATCTATTTTCACCGATTCGGTGTAATAGTCGTGTCGGTTGTAAAAATCGCTTAAACCGTTGTGGAAATAACCCGATTCCGCGCCCGTCAGTTCTTTCAGCACCTGGGGAGAAGAGAACGGCAGGGCGTTGTCCGGGAAAGTGTAGTTGACGTAAGCGTCCGTCGGATAACAGCCCAGAAGGGAAAGATTTTCCGAAATGTCCGTCTTTTCGCGCGAATGGAAATTATCCGCGATATAGCTTGTGTCGTACAGCTCGTACAGGTTGGGAAAAAGGATCCTCAGCGTCTCCTCGTCGGCAGTCAGCCCGTTGGGGTAGCGTTCGGAATCGGAAAGGAATGCGAACCATTCGAAGCTTTCCGCTAAAATGGTTACGGTGTTCATGCCCGCCGCCTCGCCGAATTTTTCGGTGGGTTCCGTTACCTTTCCGTATATGTAGTTTTCAAGCTCTTCGGTATCGCCGAGCTCCACGTCGTTAAAGAACAGCCCCTTGTAAAGCTGCGTTACAAAGTTGCCTAAAATAC
Source organism: uncultured Eubacteriales bacterium (assembly GCA_900545325.1). Lineage (GTDB taxonomy): Bacteria > Bacillota > Clostridia > Christensenellales > Borkfalkiaceae > UMGS775. The sequence continues at coordinate 6,420 of UQZE01000099.1, read as the reverse complement.
CCTGTTTTGCGTAAGAATTATCCGTGGTTTCGTACAGTTTGTAAGTGAGGTCTTCCGCCCTGTTGCTGCCCCTGAAATAAGCGATCGTTCCCTGTGCGGCGAGCACGAGGCACAGCAGGCAGCTCACCGCGATATTGAGCGTTTTCGTCTTTGCGAGAAGGGGGAGCCGATCGGTCTTGTAATGCCCTAACACGATATACAGACCTATGAGAAAACAGGAAACGAAGAGGAACGCAAAGTTCGGGCTGGTCGCTTCGATGGTGCCCATGCCGTCTTTTGTCAGGTTGAACATCTCGAAGTCGAAAATCGTTCCCGAAGTGAGGGTATACATCAGTATGAATACGAGGTCCGCCACCGCGTGCGCGATGAGAAAGGCGGCGGAAACGTAAAAACGCGCTTTCTGATTTCTAATGAGCAGCAATCCCCCCGCCGCGATGGCGACGAGCGTCAGAAATATGCCCGGCTGGCTGATGCGCAGTTCGCCGGAAACGAGAAAGGACGCGAAGAATTCGATAAAAAGCGAAAGCAGCACGTAGAGGAAAATATACGTATTATGTTTTATAAATGCGATAAATTTGTTGTTCATGACGCTCCTAAAACAAAACGACGATCAGCGCGATAATCAGCGTAGGCAAAAATCTTTTGCCGCTCAAGGTATAAACGAGGCCGTAAAAGAGAAAAAATACCCAATAAAACCATATAAGCAGCAGCTCCGCCGAAATAAACAGCTCCGCGACGCCGCAGGTCGCGAATACGATCAAGCCGCCGAACGGCACGTAAGAAAGTTTTTTATTCGGAAACAGCCCTTCGAAAAATTCCTGGAAAAGCGCCGCCGCCATAACGGATAACAGCGCGCGGCACAAAAAAGGAAGATATTTGAAGGAAAGCGTGTTCGCCGCCTTGACGAGCGTGGCGCTCGTGCCGACCTCCGCAACGACGGCGAGGTCGAAATCGATCGCCCTGCAGGAAAAAAAGACGGCCGCAAACGTGAGAACGAATATCAACACCGCGTATTTGGGGCTGAGTTTATCCGCTTTTCTGCCGAACAGCGAAAGCCCCGCGTATTTCTTTGCCGAAACCGCGATCGCGGCGAATCCCGCTATGTAGACGGCGAGTTTTAAAATAAATACGAAAAAATACGAAAGACCGCCGTCCGCGATCCCCGAAAAGAGGGGGCGCAGCAGGTCGAATAGTTCGGGCAGATACATGACGAGCACCGCCGCGCTCGCCAACATCAGCGTAATGATCTTTTTATTGTCGCCAACGTGTTTCGTCATTTTTTCTCCGAAAGTCAACATTTTTCTGTATTTATAATTTTATAATAAATCCGAAAAATAATCAATCGATTTACGGTGTTTTTTGCTCTTTCGGATAATATAATATGTTTTGTACGGACGGATTTTACCATATATTTACAACCGAGCGCGCATCTGTGCGGATTATGCGCTTTTTTGATTGAAATAAAGTTGACGGACGGGCGTTCCTTTACGGAATATTACATTTTTATTACAATTTTAGCTTGAATAAATTTTACATTTATATTACAATGTAAGAAAAACAAAAGGTAAATTTCATGGATTATTTGTACGCACTCTTATCTCTTCTGGGCGGGCTCGGCGCGTTTTTGATGGGCGTGTCCGCACTTTCCGACAACACGGAAAAGCTCGCAAACAGCAAGATAAAAGATCTGTTCAACAAAACCTCGAAAAACAAGCTTGTGGGCGTGGGGATCGGCGCGGTAACGACGGCGATCGTGCAGAGTTCGGGCATCACCACGGTCATGATCGTCGGACTTGTCAACGCGGGCATCATGTCCCTGTTCCAGGCGACCACCATGATCATGGGCGCGAATATCGGCACCACCATCACAGCGCAGCTCGCTTCTTTAAGTCAGTTCGATTTCATGAGATTTGCCCTGCCGCTCGCCTTTATCGGCATGATGATCTACATGATCGCCAAAAAGGAAAAATATAAAACGGTGGGCTATATGCTCGCCGGTCTCGGCCTTATTTTCGTCGGGCTCGATTTCATGAGCGCGGCGATAGAGCCTATCAAAAACAAGCCCGAACTCGTCAATCTGTTCACGAATATCAAAAATCCTTTCCTGCTGCTCTTTATCGGGCTGGCGCTCACCGCGCTCACGCAGAGCAGTTCGGTAGTAACGTCCATTCTCATCGTCCTCGCGACCGACGGATTGATTATCGGCGGGGGCGGGAATTCCGTTCTGTACGTCATACTGGGCACCAACATCGGTTCGTGCGTTACGGCGCTCATCTCTTCCATCGGCACGAGTAAAAACGCCCGCCGCGCGAGTCTGATACATCTGATGTTCAACACGTTCGGTTCCATAATATTTTTTATCTTTTTCACCTGTTGGCCGAGTTTTATGGACGCGACGTTCGTGCGTTGGTTCCCGGGCGTTCCCGGAACGCAGATCGCCATGTTCCACACGGCGTTCAACGTAATCTGTACGATTCTGTTTTTGCCGTTTACGGCGCTGTTCGTCAGGCTTTCCAAGTTCGTCATACGGGATAAAAAGGAGGAAACCGCCGTACCGGGCGAAAAATACCTCGACGAGCGTATGCTCGCCACTCCGGGCGTGGCGCTCGACGCCGTCGGCAGAGGCGTTCTGCACCTGCTCGACATGTCCATAGCATCTCTCGATATCGCTTTCGACGGATTTAAAGCCAAGGACGAAAGCGTTACGAAAAACGTGGAAGATAATAACGAGCATATCGCGGAGCAGAGCAGGTACATCACGGATTACCTCATCAAAGTTTCTTCGCAGAATATCGGGCTGAACGAGGAAAAGCTTATTTCGGCCATGCACAACAACGTAGGCGATATCGTGCGTATCAGCGAGCTTGCCGAAAACGTTACGAAATACACCCGCAGGACGGTGCGCGACAATCTGAGTTTTTCTTCTTACGTCAACGGCAAGTTGGAGGAAATGCTCGTCTATATCCGCGAACTTTCCGAAATGACGAAAAAATTCGTTACGGAAAAGAACTTTACGCTCATCAAGGATATCGACGAGGCGGAGGACAGGATCGACGCCATGCGTAAAAAACTGCTGAACGACCATATCGCGCGGCTGAACAGCGGCGAATGTAAGCCCGAAAGCAGCAGCGTGTTTATCAATCTCGTTTGTAATCTGGAGAGGGTGGGCGACCACGTGAACTATATCGCTCACACCTATATCGATCTGTAATATGGAAAAACTCGTTTATCTTCTGGAAGACGACGAAAGCATCCGGGAGCTCGTGCGTTGCACGTTCGATATGAACGGCATCGCGCTCAGAACTTTCGGCACGGTCAAAGAATTCAAAGAAGCTTTCGGCCAAAGACAGCCCGGCGTGGCGCTGCTCGACATCATGCTCGGCGACGGCGACGGAATCAGCGTGCTCAAGGACATCAAGGAGCAGAACCCCGCCGTTATATGCATCATGCTGAGCGCGCTCGGCAAGGAAACGGACAAGGTCAAGTGCCTTAACCTCGGCGCGGACGACTACGTTACGAAGCCTTTCGGCGTGCTCGAACTGACCGCGCGCGTCAAGGTTGCGCTCCGCAGGCTGGACGGGCGGGATACGGTTATGTCGCTCGGTGACCTCTATATGAACACGGGGACAATGACGGTTACGCTGCGCGGAGAAAAACTCGAACTCAACAGAAAGGAATTCAAGCTTCTGAAATTCTTTATGGAAAACGAAGGAAAAGTGCTTTCCCGCGACGAGATACTGCAGGAAGTATGGGGGTTTGAGGAACTGGAAACGAGAACGCTGGACAATCACGTGGCGCGGCTGAGAAAGCTGGGCGTGAACTATATCGAAACCGTTTTCGGCGTAGGGTATAAATTCATCGTAACGGAGTGATCGAATGAGAGTCCGCATAATGCTTTTTACGGTTCTGATCGCCGTAGCGGGACTGATAATTTTCGCTTTTTCGTCCACGAGCATATACAACGAATACGCGACGGAGGAAAGCCGCCGTACGCTCGCGGTATATGCGCGCATGTACGAGGAAGGTTCGGGCACGGACGAGGCGGCGGCTAAAGCGCTCGGCGAAAAACTTGGCGTGCGCGTTACCTTTCTTTCGGAGGACGGCATGGTGCTGTCCGACAGCGAAGTGCCCGCCATAGCGGGACAGGATCACAGCGACCGCCCCGAGTTTGTCGAGGCAAGAGAAAACGGCTCCGGTTATGCGGAACGTAAAAGCGACAGCGCGGGGGAAACCACCGTGTACTACTGCGTGAAGGTCGGCGGCGTCTATTTGCGGCTGGGCCTGGACGAAATCGCCGAAGGCGGCATGTTCATGAAAACTCTTCCCACGCTTTTGTGGCTGGTAGCGATAGAAACGCTCCTTTGCATGCTCTGCGCGTATATTTCCACTTCTTTCATGCTGAAACCGATCGGAGAGTGCGTGAAAAAGGCGGCGCTCAACGAAAAGATAGAAACGAAATATCCCGAACTCGAACCGATCGCGGAAATGATGAACAAAATGAACGCGGACATCGCCGAAAAGATGAACGAGATCAACGCGGAAAAGGAACAGGTGGTCAAGGCCACGGCCTCAAAAAACGATTTTATCGCAAACATCACGCACGAAATGAATACGCCGCTCACTTCCATCAAGGGGTTTGCCGAGCTTTTGAACACCGACCTGCCCGAAGAGCAGAAAAAAAAGGCGGTGGAAACCATTTTGAAACAAAGCGAAAGACTTTCCAATCTGGTCGCCTGCGTCATCAACTATAACCAGCTCGATAACGAAAATTTGCCGCCCTATGAAGTCAACCTTTCCAAAATCGTGCGGGAAACGACGGAAATCCTCCGTCCCGATATGGAAAAGAGAAACCTCACGCTTTCGCTTGACGCGGAGGACGACGTGATCGTTTTCAGCCGCCACGAACGCATCGTCGAGATCGTGGGCAACCTCATCAGAAACGCCATAAAATACAATAAGGAAAACGGTATCATCATCGTTTCCGTAACGGGCGGCGAAACGCCGAAACTCGTGGTCAGGGACACGGGTATCGGCGTATCGGAGGAAAACAAGGAAAAAATATTCGACCGTTTTTTCACCGTGGACAAATCGCACGGGGGCAAGCACGGAGGTTTCGGACTGGGGCTTGCGACGGTAAAAAAGATATGCAACCTCTCCGGCTGGAAGCTTTCCTGCGAGAGCAAGCTGGGCGTGGGGACGGAATTTACCATAGAATTTACAAAGGAATAAAAGACGGCGCGGCTTTTTGCCGCGCCGTCTTGTCATAAAACGCCGTCGCCTATCAGTTTTTCCAAGGCCTCCGCCACGCCGTTTTCCGAAGTTTTCGTTACGATCGAGGCGCTTTTTTTCAGCTCGTCGGGCGCGTGCGCCATCACGGCCGAAACGGCGGCGGCCTCCAGCATGTCGCGGTCGTTGAGAGAATCGCCGAACGCCGCGGTGTGTCCGCCGTCTAAGCCGAGCGCACAGATGACTTTTTTCATGATGTCGGCTTTTCCGCATCCTTTCAGAAAGGCTTCGGTATAGGTGGAAAACTGCGTGAAACAAAGCCCCGTCAAGCCGTCGAAGTCGGTAAGAACGCGGTCGAAGGTAACTTTCGTAACCTGGATTTCGGGAAATAGTTTCAGCATTTCTTCCCTGGACGACGGCGGGGATTTCCAGCGGTCGGTGCGATAGGTGTGAAAACCCTCCACGCTCTCGACGGCTACGCCGCAGCCGCGGCGCTCGCAGTAATCGAGGATATGGAGATAATCGGGAAAAGACATCGTCTTGTTGAAGATGATCCTGCCGTCAATTTCCGCGTACGCGCCGCCGCAGCAGCAGCCCGACCAGCAGGGCAGGGCGAGCAGGTTTTGAGGCATATTGCCGCGCGACCGTCCCGTATTGATAAATAACTTGTGTCCGCGTTCTTTCGCCTTTTGCAGGGCCTCCGCGTCTTCGGGCGGGATTTTGCCGTCGAAAAGCAGGGTGCCGTCGATGTCGAAAAAAAGCGCGTAAACGTTTTTTCTGTCTTTTTGCATATCTTTATTTTACGGGAGCGACGGGGGAATGTCAAACAAATCGCCCGCGCCGCGCAATTTATTTTGCCAAAGACGAATAAAACTTTACAAACGCTTTGAAAAATGCTATAATCTTAAAAAAAGGAGGGGCAGTGAAAATGAAATTGAATAAAAGACAGGCCGCGTTCGCTATCTCGGCGCTGGCGGTTTTCGTTTTGGCTCTCGTATTGACGATTCTGGAATGGAGCGGCGTATTCACCGTATGCTCGCATCCGATACTGATGTTTTTCCTCGTGGCGGCCGCAGGGCTGGGCGTGATCTTGGCGGTGCAGGGATTTCTGGGCAAATCCCCGTTCAGGTTCTTTCTGTCGGCGGTCATGTTTTTGTACGTGGCGTCTTACTGTCTTGCGGATTTCGCGCATAT
>UQZE01000098.1 GCA_900545325.1 uncultured Eubacteriales bacterium | reverse complement strand
ATGGCGCCTGAAGCGCGTGCCGCCGCCGCAAAACAGACGACAAAAAGCAGACTGAGCGCGAGCGCCGCGAATTTTTTCAATTTGCTTTCCTCCTTTTGTTCTTTCTATTTTTATCTTAAACCATAAAAACTCACTAATGTGGCTAAAATCGTTAAATTTACTCACTTTTATGGCTAAAATAAAAACCGTTTCCTTTCGGATACGGTTTTTTACCCGTTATTAAGCGTTTTATTCTTCCGCTTTGAAATTAAAAGTCTTGTTGCGCGCCTGGCTGCGGCTGAGCTTGCGGTACTGCGACGGAGAAATGCCCATGCTGTTTTTAAAATAATTCATAAAGCAGACGGGGTTGCCGTAGCCGCACATGGCGGCGATTTCCCGAACGCGTTTCGACGTGAACGTGAGCAGTTTTTTCGCATTGCTCATGCGTATGCCCTGCTGATAGGCCTTCGGGCCCATGCCCACCACCTCGACGAAGATGTGGCGGAAACGGTCGTACGAATAGCCGACGTTTTCCGCGAGGATCTCGAAGGCGATTTCGCGGTCGAAATTGGCGAAAATGTATTTTTTCGCATTGCTGCAGAGGGCAACGGCCTGCGTGTCGAAGCTGCCGTCGTACACTTCCTTGAGGTAACGGACGGTATAGAGCAGCTGCGAAAGGTCGTTTTCGAGCTCGGCGCCGCCGCGCACGCCCTCCACCAGAAAAATTTCCGACATTTTGCCGAGGATTTCGTAGATCCTGTCGATCAGCGGCGCGAACTTTGCGCCCGTGATCATCACGGGCTCCCCTATCTCGAAATAATCGGTGCGGAACACGCAGCTGCGCACGTCCGTTTCGACGAGCGTGCGCTCGAAATGCTCCCTGCCTTCGGGAACGATCAGCAGGGATTTTTCGCTGTAATTGAATTCTTCCTTTTCGACGGTCGCCGCGCCCTCCCCGCCGCCGTACACGATGATCTCCGCGCCGCCGTGTCTGTGCGGCAGCACGTTGTCGCCCGCGCGGTGCGTATAACTGACGATTTCTTCCACAAAGTAAAACATGCCCGCCCTCCCCGCTTTATTGTATACCATATTCACGGATATTTCAAGGCCCGCGCGCAAATTTCGTTCAGCCGCTTGCGCTTTTCGGGCGCTTTTGCTATACTGAAAGCATGGAACCGAAAGTAAAAGTGCCGCTCAACTGCCTGTTTCAGGGCTGTTACAACCCCGTATACGAAGCGGAAATAAGAAAATGCAAGGATAAATGTTACCGTTACAACCAGCAGAATCCCAACGACGCGGAAACACTGCGGGCCATGCTTGCCGAAATTCTCGGCTCCATGGGACGGGACGTCGTGATCACGCCGCCGTTCTGGTGCGATTACGGCTACAATATCGCCGTAGGCGACAAGTTCTATTCCAACCATAACCTCATTATCACGGACGGCGCGCGCGTTACTTTCGGCAACAACGTGTTTATCGCGCCAAACTGCTGTTTTACCACGGCGGAACACCCCACGGACCCCGAACAGCGCAAAGCGGGGCTGGAAATAGCGAAGCCCATCACCGTTGGGGACAACGTGTGGATCGGCGCGGGTTCGACCGTGCTCGCGGGCGTTACCATCGGAAATAATTCCGTAATCGGCGCGGGCAGCGTAGTTACCAGGGACATTCCCGAAAACACGGTGGCCGTGGGCGTGCCATGCAGAGTTTTGCGGAAAATCACCGAAGCGGACAAATACCGTTACCCCGTGTACGGGGAACTGTGATAAAAACGCGGACCGTTTGTCCGCGTTTTTTATTTTCTGTCCCGTTTCCACGCCTTGATGTCGTCGAGGCGGGATTTGAATTTTGCCTCCGTCCCCTCTTCGGTCGGACGGTAATATTCCCTGCCCAGCAGGCTGTCGGGCAGGCACTGCATGTCCGTAAGCTTATCCGCGGTATCGTGCGCGTACTGATAGCCTTTGCCATAGTTCAGCTCCTTCATGAGTTTGGTGGGCGCGTTTCTGATCACCAGGGGAACTGGTTCGGCAAGCATGGTGAGGGCGTCCTTTTTGGCGCTCTCGTATGCGACGTACAGCGCGTTGGACTTGGGTGCGAGCGACATGTACACCACCGCCTGCGTGAGATGCACGCTGCATTCGGGCATGCCGATAAAATGACAGGCCTGATAGGCCGCGACCGCGATCTCCAGCGCGCGGGGATCCGCCAGCCCCACGTCCTCGCTGGCAAAGCGCGTTACGCGCCGCGCCACATAGAGCGGATCTTCCCCCGCCTCCAGCATGCGCGCCAGCCAGTACACGGCCGCGTCGGGATCGGAATTGCGCATAGACTTATGCAGCGCGGATATGAGGTTGTAATGCTCCTCCCCCGTCTTATCGTAAAGCAGGGACTTTTTCGACGTGCATTGCTCTATCGTTTCCGCGGTAACGACGATCCTGCCGCCCTCCGCCCTGCCGTTCAGCACGGCCATTTCCAGCGTGGAAAGGGCGCTCCGCGCGTCTCCGTTGGCGAAATTGGCGATATTTTCTATCAGTTCGGGCGCGATCTCGACATTCTGCCCGCCGAAACCGCGCTTATCCGCGAGCGCATGCCGCAAAAGTTCGCAGAGTTCCTCGGTTTTGAGCGACTGCAGAACGAACACCTTGCACCGCGACAACAGCGCCCCGTTGACTTCGAAAGAGGGATTTTCCGTCGTGGCGCCGATAAGTATGATGCTGCCCTTTTCCACAAAGGGCAGAAAGGCGTCCTGCTGCGCCTTGTTGAAGCGGTGAATTTCGTCTACGAAGAGAATGGTCTTTTCCCCGAACAGACGGCTTTTTTCCGCCTGTTCCATCACCTGTTTTATTTCCTTGATGCCGCTCGTCACCGCGGAAAAGTCGATAAAATTCGCCTTCGTGCGTTTGGCTATGATGCGGGCGAGCGTGGTCTTGCCTACGCCCGGCGGACCCCAGAAGATCATGGAGCCGACGTTGTCGCTCTCGATCAGGCGGCGGAGCACCTTGCCTTCGCCGAGCAGATGTTTCTGGCCGCAGTATTCCTCAAGCGTCTGCGGCCGAAGCCGCGCCGCGAGCGGCTGTACGCTCTCTCTTTCGAAAATAGTCCCCTGTTCCAACATCTTTTCCCCGCCTCCTTTTTTATTATTATAGACAATATCGGAAATAAATTCAAGCGTTCGCCCCGCACAAACGAAAAAAGCCCCCGAAAGGGAGCTTTTTATCTATAAAACGATTTTGAGCAGGTCGTTGAGCTGGTTGAATATCAGCCTTTCCGTAACCGTGAGCTTGACTTTGGAACAATCGAACGCCACGACGGAATAGCCCCGCCGCGCTTTGATCGGGAAGTACGTTCCCTTTGCGTCGCGCAGGGTATCGGTGCCGCGCCCGGCGCTCTTGCCGTTGGTTACGCACCATTCCGCCACGGCGCATTCCTTCGTTTCCGAAAATACGGCCGTGCTTTCGCCCTCAAAGGAACATTCCACGCGGAATTTACCGCTCAGTATCATTGTTCCTCGGGAAAATGCGCGGGATAGCACTTCGGCGACGCCTCTCAAAACCGCCCTTTTGCCGTCGTTTTCCGCGACCGCCTGCGCAATGAGGTTGGATATATCGAGAATTCTGTTCGCCGTCTTGTATTTTCTGAGCAGCTTGTTGCGGGAAAACAGCACGGAAAAGAAATCGAGCAGCGTATTCCTGCGCATGGAAAGGTGTTCGTTGTCGGGCACGATGAGTATTTCCACGTTCGGAAGCCGCACGATAAACCGATCCTCCAGCCCGTTCTTCTTTCCCACCGACTGCCACGTTTTGCCGAGCACGAGGTTCGTTACGCCCGCCAGCTTGACATAGTCCGCAACGGTATCGACGATGTTTTCGCCGTACTTGACGACCATTTCGCCTCCCAGATCGCGCACGAGTTTCATGTGTTTTTTGATGTTTTCCGCCGCCTTGTCGCTCAGTTCCCCGCCCGTTTCCACGTACATTGCGGAAAATTTGCAGTGATAGGCGTCCGCCTGCCTTGCCGCGACGCGGATCCCCTTGGAAGAGGAGGGCGACGGGCTGATCAGCACGAGCACCTTGCTTTTCAGTTCGCCGTTGTTGGTGAGCTTTTCTATGCGGTCGGCGCTGCGGCGCATGGTCAGTTCGCGGAGCGCGTAAAGATTATCTCTGTTGAAGAAATTTTCCAGCGCGGCCGCGGCCTTGGTCTTTTTATAGATCTTGCCTTCCTTCATGCGCTCGATCAGCTCGGAAGGCTCCACGTCGATGAGGGCGACCTCGTCGGCGTAGTCGAATATTTCGTCGGGAATACATTCGCTCACGTCCACGGAAGTCGCGGAATCCACGAGGTCGTGCAGCCCCTCTATATGCTGCACGTTGACCGTGGTGTAAACGTCTATGCCCGCGTTCACGAGTTCTTCTATATCGAGGTAGCGCTTTCTGTTGCGGCAGCCCGGCGCGTTGGTGTGCGCGAGTTCGTCCACAAGCAGCAGTTCGGGGTGCCGGCTCAGCGCGGCGTCCACGTCGAATTCCTTTAAGACGATGCCCTTATAGTTGACCTCTTTGAGCGGCAGGCGTTCCAGTCCCTCCGCCATGGCGAGCGTTTCCGGCCTGTCGTGCGGCTCGAGATAGCCGAGCACCACGTCCACGCCCGCGGCCTTCAATTCCCCGGCGGATTTAAGCATGGCGTAGGTCTTACCTACGCCAGCCGAATATCCGAAAAATATTTTTAATCTGCCCCGTTCCATCACAGGATCCCGTCCAGGGTGAGGTTCACGAGCAGCACATTGACGGTCTTTTCCCCGAATATGCCGAGGAATCTGCCCTCCGTGTACTTTTTGATCACGCTCTTCACGTAATCTTCGGTAAAGTCGGAAACCGTTTCGCCTTTCGCGGGCTCATATGTCGCCGCCGCGGCGGGAGCGAGCGGCGTAACGTTGCCGTCCGCGTCCGTAACGATCTTCCAACCAGCTTTCGTCCTTGCGGCTACGACCGCGGGAACCTGGAAATAAGCCGCGTCGGGCGAGATGTGCGGGTCAACGCCGCTGCCGCTCGCGGAGATCAGTTCCAGAGGAATATCCGCCTCTTCCGTATAGCCGACGGCTGCCAGCTTATCCTTGCGCTCCTGAACGCGCTTTTCCAAAAGTTCGAGGTATTCGTCGCTTTCGGGCGAAAGGTTGCTCGGCGAGCCCAAATTCACTCTGCCGAAGAGGTGAATGGGATCTTCGTAATTCTGACCGATGTCCTCGCTGCCGTAGATCTTCTGATCCCCGTTCGGGAGCGTTACGATGATCTGCGAGCCGTTCGCCTCGTAGGGAAACGCCACCTGTCCGACGAGCGTTACGCTGAGCGTATAAACGAAGCCGCAGATAAAGGTGAACACCAGAAGCAGCATGATAGAAGCGCGGAGCATGGTGTGTTTTTTCTTTTTGACGGCCGCGCCTTCGGCGCCGACCTCGACCTCGGTCGCGGAAACTTCCTCTTCCGCCGCCTTTTTCTTGATTGACTTTTTCATCCTATTGCCTCCTACATCACGCCGCATGCCGTAAGCAGCAGGTCGATGAGTTTGATGAATATAAACGGAGCTATCACGCCGCCGACGCCATAGATGAGCAAATTGCTCTTGAGCATCTTTCCCGCGGGACGTTCTTTGTATTTCACGCCCCTCAAAGAGAGCGGTATCAGCGCGACGATGATGAGCGCGTTATAGATGACGGAAGATAAAATCGCCGTCGTGGGGCTGGTTAAGTCCATGAAGTTGAGCGCTTTCAGCCCGGGATATATGCTCGCGAAGAGCACGGGAATAATGGCAAAATACTTTGCGATGTCGTTCGCGATCGAAAAGGTCGTGAGCGCGCCGCGCGTCATCAGGAGCTGTTTGCCGATTCTCACCACGTCGATGAGTTTTGTCGGCGAGGAATCGAGGTCGACCATGTTGCCCGCTTCCTTCGCGGCCTGCGTACCCGAGTTCATAGCCACGGCGACGTCGGCCTGCGCGAGCGCGGGAGCGTCGTTGGTGCCGTCGCCCGTCATGGCGACGAGGTGTCCCTCCGCCTGCAGTTTTTTGATGAGCGCGAGCTTTGTTTCGGGGGTAGCTTCCGCCACGAAATCGTCCACGCCCGCTTCCGCGGCGATGGCCGCCGCCGTCATCGGGTTGTCGCCCGTGATCATGATCGTCTTGATGCCGATCTTTCTCAGATCGGCGAACTTCTCTTTGACACCCTCTTTAACGATGTCTTTGAGATAGATGACGCCGAGCACTTTGCTGTTTCTCGCGACGACGAGCGGCGTACCGCCTTCTCCCGCCACGCGTTCTACTATTTTTTTGCATTCTGCGGGATATTCGCCTCCCTGCGATTTCACGTAAGCGGCGATGGCGTCCGCGCTTCCTTTGCGGATATGTTCGTCGCCCACGTCCACGCCGCTCATGCGCGTCTTAGCGGAAAATCCGATGAACTGCGCGTTGAGTTCGGCTATTTCCTTGCCCCTTAAATTGAACCTGTTCTTGGCGAGCACGACGATGCTCCTGCCCTCCGCGGTTTCGTCCGCGATGGAAGAGAGCTGCGCCGCCTCCGCGAGGTCGCGTTCGGTGATGTCTCCCACGGGAATGAATTCGCTTGCCTGACGATTGCCGAGCGTGATGGTGCCCGTTTTGTCGAGCAGCAGAATGTCCACGTCGCCCGCGGCTTCGATCGATCTGCCGCTGGTGGCGAGCACGTTGGCTTTATTGAGACGGGCCATGCCCGCGATGCCGATCGAAGAGAGCAGTGCGCCTATGGTCGTCGGAGCAAGGCACACGAGCAGCGCCACGATATCCGTGAGGCTGATGGCTTCGCCCTGTCCCGCCTGGTTGACTGCGAACTGCGAGAACGGCAGCAGGCAGGCGGATACCACGAGGAAGATGATGGTCAGCGTTACGAGAAGGATCTGAAGAGCGATCTCGTTAGGCGTCTTTTTGCGGCTCGCGCCTTCGACCATGGCGATCATCTTGTCGAGGAAGCTCTTGCCCGCTTCCGCCGTAACTTTGACGATCAGCCAGTCGCTCGTTACGGTGGTGCCGCCCGTTACGGCGCTTCTGTCGCCGCCCGATTCCCTGATGACGGGCGCGGACTCGCCCGTGATGGCGCTTTCGTCCACGCTCGCGATGCCGACGATAACCTCGCCGTCCATCGGGATCTGTTCGCCCGCCTTTACCAGCACGATGTCGCCGGGCTTGAGTTCGTTGCTTTTGACTTCCACATATTCCGCTTCGGGATCGGCCGAAGCGAGTTTTCTCGCGATGACGTCGCGGCGGGCCTTTTTAAGGCTTTCCGCCTGCGCCCTGCCCCTGCCCTCCGCGATGGCTTCGGCAAAATTGCCGAAGAGCGAAGTGAACCACAGGATGAGGGATACCGCGAAGATATACCACGGGCCGCCCTGTCCGTCCCTGATCCCGCCGAGCGAGAGGAAGAACAGTATCATCGTGAAGATCGCGCCGATGTATACGATAAACATAACGGGATTTTTGACCTGCGTTTTCGGGTTGAATTTCACAAGCGACTGCAGCGTGGCATCGAGAACGATCTTTTTATTGATCATACGCCCTTTTTCAGGCATCAGATTGTCTTTTTTATCGTTTTTATTCTTTTTCATAAATCATATCTCCTTAACCGACGTATTCGGCGATCGGTCCGAGGGCGAGCGCAGGGAAAA
>UQZE01000097.1 GCA_900545325.1 uncultured Eubacteriales bacterium | reverse complement strand
AGACGTGTGCTCTTCCGATCTCACGACTGATGTTCGCTTCGGTCATCTGCGTCCATTTCTGCTTTTGGAGCGCGTTCTGCCCTTCGACGCCCCAGTCGTCCACGCCGACGCCCCATCCGTAATACTGCCAGGGATAGTCTTCCTGCAGTTCGACCTCGGTCAGAACCTTGCTTATGGTAACGTCGTCGATATAAAAATCGCCTATCCCGCGATTGATCATTATCTTTGCGCCGACTTCGGCGGTATTTGCCGCGGTGGTGAAGTTCAGCGAAATCTTCTGCCATTCGCCGCCCGTATCTCCCGCAATCGCTTTTTCCTGCGTGTATCCGGGGAAGGTTTCCGCGCCCTTTGCGTCGATCTCGTTGCGGGTAAAGCCGACGGAACTGTCCGCCGTGCCTTCCGTCTTGACGTACGCTTCCAGATGATAGAGCGTATTTGCCTCTGCTTCCGCGTGATAGCTGTAAAGCACGATCTGCGGGGGCGCGTTGTCCTCGCGGCGGACATGCAGCGCGTTGCCGCCGTTACGCCCGTTTTCCGTTACGTCTACATAGGCGCCGCCGCTTTCATACAGAAAGTCCGTATCGTAAAAGTAATACTGCCAGCCGTGCATGGCGGCGCTCTCGCCGTCGAAATTCAGAACGTGCTGCGACCAGTCGGCCGAACGGGCCGTCTGCGCGAACGCGCCCGCGGGCAGAGCCGTACAGCAGAGCGCGGCCGCAAGAACGGCGCTGACGATGATCTTCGGCATTTTCGCCTTGCCGAAACCGTGTTGTTTCATATCCTTTTTCCTCCTTGATTTTACCTGCGTTTTCCGCAAAGGTTTGTTTCTCGTTTGTAACACAAACGAGAATTTTTTTGTAGAAAAAATTGCGTTTTCGCCTTGTTTCGGGAAGTATTCCTTCGCCGCGGGCGAAATCGTTCACTATGCAGTTTTATATTTTCATTATATAGCCGCATAGCGGTGATTTCTTGCGTTTTTATATTATAAATGTGTGTTTTTTAATTATGTTGAAAGTTGTTTTTCTGTTTTTCGGAAAATGCGGATTGACATTTACGGTTAAAACGGATATAATTTCCATTAAGGGAGCAAGAATGATGAAGATCGACACGATACGTTCGGAAAACAACCGCGTAACGCACGAATACGTTACGCCCAACCCGCCCCACATGCACTACGAGTGGGAACTGACTTTGTTTGAAGAAGGCGTTGCCCGCAATGTCGTAAACGGCGTTTCTTACGACGTTTCGCGCGGGGACGTCTTTCTGATGGGCCCGCAGGATTTACATGCGATAGAATTCGTAACGCGGCCGCACGTGCACCGAGACGTCTATATCTCCGACGCGGATATGCGTTTGATCTGCGATTCCCTCTCTCCCGATTTTTACGAAAAAATCACAAAGGAGGGAACGCCCGCGCCGCACTTCACGCTGCAGCCGCGCATGCTCGAAACGGTGTCCGCGGAGCTGAAGGATCTGGAAATCCTCGATTCGCTGACCGACGTAGGCGAAAACAATTCCGAACGCCGCTGCAAAAGCATAGCGAACGGCATAGTGCACTTTTTGCTGTCGCTCTACCTTAAAGAAGAATGGCGGAAAGAAGATACCGTGCCCCGCTGGCTTTACGACATTGTGCACGAACTGCAGAAACCCGAAAACTTTCCCAAGCGCATCAACGAGATCATTAAGATGTCGAACTATTCGCACGCGCAGTTTTCCAAAATTTTCAAACAGCATACGGGGTTAAGCCTGATCGACTACGTGGTGAACGTGCGGCTCGATTACGCCGCTCACCTGCTGAAAACGAGCGACCTTTCCTCGCTTTCCATTTCTTCCGCCATCGGGTACGACAGCTTTTCCTTTTTTATAAAGATCTTTAAAAAACGGTACGGCGTTACCCCCGCAAAATACAGAAGTCTTTCGCGGAAAGCGGAAAACGCCGAATGTAAATAAAAAAACGCCGCCGTGTTTTGCGGCGGCCAAATTTAAAAATCAAACGGCGCGGCCGAAATCGGCCGCGCCGTTTTTGTTTTGATAAAATCGCCTATTCGGCGGCTGCCGAACAGCCTTCGATAAGGGTAGGATAGGAACCGTCCGCAATATTCCAGACGTTTTTATCCCAGTTTGCAAACGTCGCCGCGGTTTTGAGTTCTGTTTCCGTCTTTAAAACGGAGGTAACGGGTTCGGCCGCGTCGCCCACGCGCGATTCTCCAACCACGGCTTCAACGCTGCCTTGCAGAGCAAAACAGTTGACGATGCTGTTTTTGGAACCGCTGCCGATTATGCCCGCGCCTTTGCCCTTGATATCCGCGGTATCGGCAACACCCGTGCCCGTACCTACGGATAAACAATTTTTGACTATGCCGCTGTTATTTCCGACAAGCGTGCCCACCCACTGTTTGCCCGCGCTGGTAACCGCGGCGTCAGTATAGCAGTTTTCGAGCGTTCCGAAGTTGTTGCCCGTGAACGCGCCGCCGCAGTTCGACTTGACGCTGCCGGAAAGGCCGAGGTTCTTCACCACGCCTTCTTTGCCGATCGCCCAAATGAAACCTGCATTCCAGCCGTTCGTTACGTTAAGCCCGCTTATCGTATAACCGTTGCCGTCGAGCGTACCCATGAATGCGTTTTTGCTTCCGTCTACGGGCGCGCCGTCCGCATAGCCGATCGGCGTCCACACGCCCGTCAGGGTTATATCGTTCATCAGAATATACGTGCCGTAAAGATCCTGCGAGATCGCGGCGAGGTCTTCCTGGTCGTAAACATAAACCGTGTTGTCGTTCAAAACGGTGAACGTGATTTCGTCGCTCTTATCGCCGATCGACGCCACAACGGTGAACTTCGCCTTGTTGGCGACGTTCGCTTCGAGCGTAACCACGCCCTCCGCGGAAACCGTAACGCCTTTGACTTCTTCTTTCAGCGCAAACGCAACCTGCCCGTCTTCGGGAAGAACGAAATACTCTATCTTCACGGACGTGTCGCCCGCCCGGTAATCGAGGGTGGTCTTCTCGTTGGTGATATAGATCGCGTAGTTGGTTTCGGGCTCTTCGAAACCGGGATATCTCAGTTCGGGGAAGTTGCCCTCCGAAACGTACCAGATATTTTCCGTATCCCATTGATCGTAAGTCGCCGCCGTGCGGAGTTCCGCGAGCGATTTCAGGTAAACGCCCTCTTCGTCGGGGACTTTCGCCGCGCCTACGACCGCGTCTACGCCCGTTTCGAGCGCGTAGCTGTTCCGTATGCCTTCCTGCGGGCCGCTGGCGATCAGACCGGTGCCGTTGGCGGCTTCGGGATCCTGACAGGTCGCTTTGCCGATATATACGCTGTCCTTGATGACGTATTCGCCGTCCGCCGTGCCGACAATGCCGCCCGAAGGCTGCGTCGCGTGGTTGGAAGTTACGTCGACGTCGACAAAGCAGTTTTCCACCGTGCCCCACAGCGAGCCTGCAAGCGCGCCGCCCGCGATGGTAACGACGCCGCTTTCCCCGCCGACCAGCTTGAGGTTTTTCACCACGCCTTCGGAGGCAACGCACCAGAAGAAGCCCGCGTTCCAGCCCGAAGAGGTCATGTTGAAGTTGGAAACGGTATAGCCGTTGCCGTCGAACGTGCCTTTGTAGCCGTCGTCCACGTTATACGCGCCCACGCCGCTGCCGATCGGCTTGAAATTCTCTTTCAACACGATATCCGCGGTAAGTTTATAGTTGTTGTAAAGGACGTCCGTCGCGCCGGAAAGCCGCATGAGGTCTTCCGCCGTGGAAATTTCCTTCACCTTTTCGTTCGTTACCGTTACGGTGAAAGAATCGGAGCTGAATTCATTGTTCTTCGCCAGAATGTTGACGGTGAACTTCGCCCGGTTGTTGACCGCCTCGGATATGGTAACGACGCCCGTTTCCGCGTCGATACTCACGCCTTCCACGGGCTGGTCGAGTTCGAACTTGACTTCGGTGCCCGCAGGTTCTGCGGTATAAGTTACTTTGAACGACCTTTCGTTTTCGTTGGCGTAATTTACTTCCGTTACGTCCGTGGTGTTCGTGATGGTCGAATCGGGATAATCGGGAAGATCGGGTTCTTCGAAGTCTGCGTTTTTAAGCAGCGGATAAGTGCCGTTCTTGATGAACCACACGTCGGTGTCCCAGCCCTCGTAGGTGAGGGCGTTTTTGAGCTGACGCTCGGTCAGGAGTTCCGCGTAACCAGCCTTGCCCTGTACCTGCGTTTCGCCGACGATCGCGCTGACGGTGCCGACAAGACCGAAAGATTTCGTAAACACGTTTTCGATATCGTAGTTGACCGAACCGATAAGGCCGGAGTTGCCGCTCGTGCACGTTACCGTGCCCACGGACAGGCAGTTGACGACTTTGGAACCGTTCGCGCTGTCCTTCGAGGCGGCATAGAGCGCGCCGCACCACTGCGAAGCGTGCGTCTGCGTGATATCCACGTCGACGAAAAGGTTCTCTATGGTGCCGTACATGTAGCCCGAAACGGCGCCGCAGCAACCGCCCGTGCTCGTAAGCGAGCCGTAGAGGCCGAGATTGCAGATCTTGCCCTCCGCCGCGACGCTCCAGAAGAAGCCCGCGTTCCAGCCCGCGTTATCATACTTGAAGTTTCTGATCGCGTATCCCCTGCCGTCGAACGTGCCCGCATAGCCGTAGATCACGTTGGTGTCGGGATCGGTGTAGCCCATGAACTGATACCAGTTGCCCGTGAGGGTGATGTCGTTGGTCAGATGGTAGAAGTTGTTGAGGTTTGCGGCCGAGGTATCCTTATCCACCCACAGAGCGCGCAGTTCCTCCTCGCTGGAAATCGGGCGGGAAACCTCGTTGACGATGGTGAACTGCTTTTCGTCCTTCAGTTCAACGCCGCCAGCTTCCGCGCTCGCCTCCACGAGGAAAGTAGTTTTGTTGTCGATCATTTTATCGATCGTTACGATGTCGCCTTCAAGCGACACGCCCTCCACTTCCTCTTTCAGTTCGAGGGTAACGGGCGTCCCTTTGGGGCTGACGTCGTAAAAGATCTGGTAGGTGTTTTCTCCCTCGGTGATGTCGACGATAAGCGATCCGTTTGTGATCGCAACGCCGGGAACCGGGGGCGGGTTATCCACGATAAAGCTCTTTTCCGCCGTAACGGAGGGCTTCGCCGCAGCGGCAACGACGACGGTGAACGAAGATTCGTGCACGGCGTCCTCGGTAACGACGAGATTTTTGCCGTCGACGGAAACTCCCGTGCACGGCTCTTTCAGCGATACCGTGTATTCCTGATCGGCCTCGGCGGGCTCCACTGCAGCGGTGATCTCGTACGTGCCGGGGGTGTAGGCGACGCCCGTGTTCGTGATTTTGATGGACGCGGGCGCATTTTTGTCCGCGCAGCCCGCGAGCACGAAGAAACAGGCGGCCAACGCCGCGAGCATGAGCACGAGAACGCTCTTTTTCGCTTTGCTGAATTGTTTCATTTTCTCTCTCCTTATATTTTTATCTTTTTCCGTAACGATACGGTCCCGATACGCTTTTCAGCCCTTGAGCCCGCCCGCGACCATGTTCTTCATGATGGTTTTCTGGAAACACGAGAAGAATATGATGATCGGTATGACCGAAACGATCATGCAGGCGAACATCATGGGATATTCGTTTTCGTAACGCATATCCGTGATGAGCTGGTTTATGCCGACGGCCAGCGTCGGATAGCTTTCGAGGTAAATCCTCGGCGTGTTGAAGTCGTTCCAGTAGCTTATGGCCGTAACGACGGCCATCGCCGTGAGCGAAGGGACGGACAGCGGCAGCATGATCTTGAAAAACACGCTGAAATCGTTGGCGCCGTCGATAAACGCGGCCTCCGCGTAACTCCAGGACAGGCTTTTGAAATGCCCGTAAAGGATCAGAAAGGCGAATCCCACGCCGCCCACGTAAATGAGCAGCACGCCGGGAATGGTGTTCAAAAGATGTATCTGGTTCATGAACCGATACGTCGCGGGCATCGAACCGACGATCGGCGCGACGTACGCGAAGATAATGACGGCGTAAAGAATGCTCCTGCCCGGAAATTTATACTTCGCCATTATGTACGCCGTGCACGCAGAAACGAATATTTCGAGCGCGGTAACGACGATCGTTAAGAATATCGACATGCCGAACATCTGTATGAGGTTGACGTATCTCGTCCCCGCGCCCGAACCGACGGTGATCTTGAAGTTCACCACGGCGTTGTAAAAGTTGATGAACTGCCATTTCTGCGGCAGGGCGAACACGTCCTCGTAAAATTCCGTTTTGGTCTTGAACGCGTTGAGCGTCATCCATAAAAACGGATAGATAAGGCTGACCGCGTAAAGGCAGAATATCGCGAGGCAGATGCCGATGGCGGCCTTTTCCCAGGCGGTGCGGTGCACCTTTTCCTTTAAGCTGATCTTTCTTCCTGACGGGGATATTTCGAATGTTTTGGCCTTCATATTCCCTCCTCAGTAATCCACTTCGTTGAAGAATTTGCCGAGCAGCCAGCGCGCGAGCAGGATAAACGGCACGAACACCACCGAACAGAGAAGGCCGAAAGACGCGACCTGCGGCACCTGCAGGGTGTTGGAATAGTTTGCGAATATATAAAGATATATCGTACCCGTATTGTACGCCCCGCTCGTGGACATCATCAAAAAATAGGGCTGCTGATAGAGCGTGAGCACGGACGCCATGCCGACGATGAACGTGGTGGACAGCGTAGGCCAGATGAGCGGCGTGATGATCGTGAACAGCTCGCGGAACAATCCCACGCCTTCGAGGCGGTTATATTCGATAAGCTCTTCGGGAACGCGGCTCATGGAGCCGGAATACAGCACGATATTGAACCCGAGCCCCGCCCACACGCAGTAAAAATATACCATGAAAGGCGTCAGCGAGGAACTCCCCCACCAGTTCGGCGGCGTGATGCCCAGCGCTTCGAGCATGGGATCGATAAACCCGTTGTCGCCGAACGCAAAGCGGAAAGACATGGCGAGTACGGCGACGGGCAGTATGGAGGGAAGATAGAATATCACCCTGAACACGTTGCCCGCGGGCATTTTTTTAAATAGAAAATACGAACAGATCAGCGAGAGCGGCAGCGACACGCAGCACGTAACGGGCAGATAGCCGAGCGACGTATATAAAATATGCTGCGTGGTTACGTTCGTGCGGATCTGGCTGATCCACATCTTGTAGTTGATGAAGGGATCGATCGCGTAGAACATGAACTTCCCTTCGTCCCAGATGTAGCGCGTAAACGTTAAATATATGGCGTTGGAATTGATATATACCCAGAAGATCAGAAAGTGTATCACGGGATACGCGAGCAGCGTAACGATAAACGCTTTGCGCACTTTGCTCATCTTCGCGGTCTTTTTCAAAGGCTTTCCGTTTAAGGTCAGCGTTTGTTTCTTTTTCATCTCGGCTCCTTTACGGCCGCCGCCCGCAGGCGGCGGCGCGTATGCTTTTTACATGCCGGCGGCTGTACACCAGATCTCCCAGTTTTCCTGGGTGTAGGCCCATGCGTTGCCGAAGATCTTATCGGGCGTCATGGCGTTTGCCGTTCCCACCGTTTCCAGCGCGTTGGTGATGTAGTTGCCCTCGGGATATTCCGAAGTCTTTTTCGTGATGAAGAGCAGACTGTTGGAATGTCCCACGCTGCGCCAGCTTTCGTCCATCAATTTGAAACAGTCCGTCGCCCACTGATCTTTCGCGTACTTTTCGGTAAGCGCTTCGAAATCGTATTTGAACGCCATGCAGATGCAGATC
>UQZE01000096.1 GCA_900545325.1 uncultured Eubacteriales bacterium | reverse complement strand
CGGGCACGCCCTCCTTTTCCGCGGAAACAAGCAGTTTGTCGAGCATGAGAAAATCCGGTTTCGGTTCGGAAGAGAGCACCGCGACGATCTGTTCCACATTCGCCACGCTGGGGCGGATAAACTGCGAAATCCTTTCGTATACGCGCGAAATGGCGCCGTTTTCAAATTCCACAAAGTCGCCTACCAGAATATCGGTCCTGCCCTTCATGCGGCCGCGCGCGCTCAGACGGTAAAGTTCCCCGCCGCTTTCCGCGAAGTATTCGTTCGCGTGCAGCGTAATGATCTGCCCTTTCAAAGCCGTTCCCCCGATTCCATGTATTTCTGTCTGAGCTGTCCGCAGGCACCCTCTATATCCGCGCCGATCTGCCGCCGCAGAGTAGCCGACAGGCCACCGCGCTCCAAGAGACCTAAAAAACGATAGGCGTTTTTGTCGGTTACGGCTTTCAGTTTCTTTTCCTTCACCTCGTTGAGGCGGATGAGATTGACATGGCACGGGCGCCCCTTAAGCAGTCTTATCAGTTCGTCGGCGCATTCTTTCGTGTCGTTTTCGCCCTCGATAAGCACGTATTCGAAGATATATCGCCGCCCCGTCTTTTCAAAGTAATAGGCGCAGGCGTTCAGAATTTCCCGAACGGAATAGCGTTTCGCCACGGGCATGATGTTTTTCCGCTTTTCGTCGAAAGGCGAATGGAGCGAAATGGTGAGATTGATCGAGAAGCCGCCGTCGGCCAGCTCGTAAATTCTGGGCGCAAGCCCGCAGGTAGACAAACTTATGTTGCGCTGGCTGACGTTCAGTCCGCCCTTTTCGGATACGTTTTTTAAAAATTTAACGGTGTTTTCAAAATTATCCAGCGGCTCGCCGCTGCCCATCAGAACGATATTGGTTACCTTGCGTTCCTCAAGCGTGCCGCCCTCGGCGGCGTTGACCGCCGTTATCTGACCGAGGATTTCGCCCGCCGTGAGGTTCCGCACCAGACCGTGCAATCCCGAAGCGCAGAACGCGCAGTTCATGCGGCAGCCGACCTGCGTGGAAACGCATTGCGTATTGCCGTATTTATACTTCATCAGCACGCCCTCCACGACGTTGCCGTCCTGCAGGCGGAAGAGAAATTTTTTCGTGCCGTCTTTGCTTTCGAGCGTCTTTACGATCTTCACGGGCGGGTCGGCGTAAACTGCGGCAAGCTCCTCGCGCAAAGCCTTAGGCAGCGCGGACATGTCCGCAAAGGACTTGTTTTTATGAAGTTCGGAAAACACCTGCGCCGCGCGGTAGGCGGGCAGGCCTTTCGCGGCGAAAAGTTCTTTCAGCTCCTCCGCCGATCTGTCGAGCAAAATCTCCTTCATATCACACCTTTTTCCGCATTTTCGCAATAAAAAATCCGCCGCCCGAAACGTCGGGCAGAAATTGCAGTCCGCACGTTTTTTTCTCGTGCGCGAGCGGACTCGAAAGCTCCTCAAGCGCAAAGTCGGGGTTATTTTTCAGAAAACTTTCCGCAACGGAAGAATTTTCCTCCCCGAAAAACGAGCAGGTGGAATAATAAAGACACCCGCCTTTTTTCACGTAACGCGAACAGTTTTGTAAAATCGCCCCCTGCAGTCTGACGAGTTCTTTCAAATTGCCCTCGTCCTTGTTGATCTTGATATCGGGATTTTCAAACGCCACGCCGAAACCGGAACAGGGCGCGTCGCAGAGCACGGCGTCGAACCGTTCGGCAAAGCTGCCGTCGAAAACCGTCGCGTCCTTCACGAGCACCTCTATATTTTCCCGCTTCATGCGGCGGGCGTATTCCTCTATGAGCGCGGCGCGGTGCGGGTGCACCTCGCATGCCGTTACGCGCCGGAACCTGCGCGACAGGTTCACGCTTTTGCCGCCAGGGGCGGCGCAGGCGTCGAGCAGGCTTTCCCCGCCGTCCACCGCGGCGCAGACCGCCAGCGAACCGACGCTCTGGAAAGTGTAAACGCCCGCGTCGTAATCGGCGTTTCGAACGAAATTTTTCACCGTGAAGGCGTTTTCAAAAGGCGTTTCGCGGTATTTAATTCCCCGTTCCGCGAGATAAGCCGCCCCGTCGCTTTCGTAAAACGCGAGCGTCGTATCTCCGCCCTCGGCGGACATGATCTCTTCCGCGCGCCCTTCGCCGTATTCCCGCACGAGCCTTTTCACCGCAAAGGCGGGAAAGGAATATTTTACCGAAAGATACCCTTCCTTATCTTCGGGCAGCGGTATTTCCCGTTCGGAAAAGCGGCGCAGCAAGGCGTTTACGTAACCGCTCACCCCGCCCTTGCCCAGCTTTTTGACGAGTTCCACCGCGTTGTCTATGACGGCGTACGGATGTTTATGCAGGTACTTTATATTGTACATGGCTATTTTGAGCACGACGCGCACCGCGAGTTTCGGATTTTTCGGGCTGAGCGCGGCGATATAATAGGAAAGCTCTATGTCCTTATCGAGCACGCCGTAGCAGGTCTTGATTGTGAGCGCGCGGTTCTTTTCTTCGATCGGCGTGGCCAGAATGGCCTGTTTTAAAAAAGCCTTGTCCGAATACACCTTCGCGAGTATGGAATAGGCGTCGTAAAAGGCGATCAGCATCCGAGTTTCTCGCCCTTCGCCAGCTTGCAGCCGTGCAGAAAATCGGCGGCTTTCATGCGCCTGCCGCCCTGTTTCGTAAGCTCTTCCACGATGACCGAACCCGTACCGCAGGCGATCTCGAAGTTTTTTTCGTCGATCACCTCGCCGGCCGCGCCAGCGCCGCCGCCCACGCGCACGCGATGAAATTTTATCTGTTCGCCGCGCAGGAAAGTGTAGGCGCACGGCCAGGGTTCAAATCCCCGCACCCTGTTTTTTATCTCTTCGGCGGAAAGCGAAAAGTCGATTTCGCCGTCCGTCTTTTCTATCTTTTTGACGTAAGTGGCCTTCGTTTCGTCCTGCGCGGTAAACGCCGCCCTGCCGCTCTTTATGAGCGACAGCGCTTCGACGATACATTCCGCGCCGAGTTCGGACATTCTTTCGAACAGTTCGCCCGAAGTTTCGTTTTCGCCTATCGAAAGCTTTCGTTCAAACATTATATCGCCCGCGTCCATGGCGAGCGCGGTTTTCATAATCGTGATCCCCGTTTCTTTTTCGCCCGCGAGCACCGCCGCCTGTATGGGCGCCGCGCCGCGGTACTTCGGCAGAAGGGAACCGTGAATATTAAGCGTATAGAGCCGCGGCAGGGCGAGCACCTCCTCGCTCAGGATCTGTCCGAACGCGCAGGTGATAAAGAGATCCGCGCCCAGCGCTTTCAAGTCTTCCACGCCCTCCTTTCTCACGGAGGCGTATTCGAGCACGGGCAGCCCCTTTTCAAGCGCGAAGGCCTTGACCGCCGAGGGCGTGAGCACCTGTTTTCTGCCCACTTTTTTATCGTGCGCCGTAACGACCGCGGCGATTTTTTCTCCGCTTTCCAGCAGTTTTTCGAGCGGTTTTACCGCAAAATCGGGCGTGCCGAAATAAACTATTTTCATTTGCCCTTCCTTTCGGCTTTCAGCTCGGTCGCCTTGTCGGTATACAAAACGCCGTCCAAATGGTCGTTTTCATGGCAGACGGCGCGCGCGAAAAAGTCGTACGCTTTCAGGCGGAACTCGTTGCCGTCGCGGTCGAAAGCCTTCACCTCCACCACGCGCGGGCGTTCCACGGTGCCGTATTTGCCCTTGACCGAGAGGCAGCCCTCGTCCCCGACCTGCCTGCCCTTTGTCTTTACGATCACGGGATTGATAAATTCAAAATATCCCTCCGCGACGTCCACGATAAACGCGCGGCGGAGCACGCCGACCTGCACGGCGGCAAGCCCCGCGCCGTTGGCGTCCTTGAGCGTTTCCTTCATGTCGTCGAGCAGCTGGTGTAATTTTTCGTCGAACGCGGCGACGGGCGCGCTCTTTTTCCTGAGCACTTCGTCGCCGACCTGCACTATGTTCCTGATTGCCATTTTTCCACCTTTTGTCTACGTCAGATTCTGCGGGTTGACTTCCACCCCCACAAATACGTTTTTCGCCCTGTACGCCGCGCAGACCTCCTGCACCGCGAACTTGAAGTCGGGTTTCGTTACCCGCATCAAAATCTGATAGCGGAATTTGTTCTGTAATTTTTTGATCGGCGCTTTCATGTATCCGAAATAACGGAACGCCGACGGGTTCTTTATGTATTTTTCGCTCAGCGTTTCGTAGATCGAACGGAGCGCGTCCTTCGCCGCCTCGTCGTTCTCGCTCGAAACGAGCACGCGCACGATCTCGGTGAACGGCGGAAATCCCGTGGCCCTTCTGAGCGCGATCTCGTGTTCGTAAAAGCCCTTGTAATCGTATTTCACCGCCAGCCTCAAAACGTTGTTTTCGGGCTGGTAGGTCTGCAAGACGACCTTGCCCGCCTCCCCCGCTCTGCCGCTTCTGCCGGCGACCTGCGTAATGAGCTGGAACGTCCTTTCCCCGCTCCTGTAATCGGAAAAATGCAGACTTTGATCTGCGTCCAGAATACCGACCAGCGTTACGGAGGGAAAGTCGTGCCCCTTGGCGATCATCTGCGTGCCGACGAGGATATCGGCCTTTCTCTCGGAAAATTCGCCGAGGATCTTAAAATGCCCCTCCTTGTTCTGTGTGGTGTCCCTGTCCATGCGCAGGATCCGCGCAGCGGGAAAGAGCTTTTGCAGTTCGCTCACCACGCGCTGGGTGCCAGCGCCGCCGTAGCGCAGGTACTCGCTGCCGCATTCCGGGCATTTTTCTATCATTTTATATTTTGCGTTGCAGTAATGGCATTTGAGCGCGCCCTCCTCCATATGGTAGGTAAGGGCGACGTCGCACGCCTCGCACTTGGGCACGTAGCCGCAGGAGGTGCATATCACGCTTTTGGAATATCCCCTTTGATTGAGGAATACGATGGCCTGCTGTTTTTTTTCGAGCACGGCGGCGAGTTCGGCTTTGAGCGCCGAAGAAAAAGCGGTGTTGTTCCCCCGCCTGACTTCCCGCCGCATATCGACGATCTCCACGCGCGGCAGCGGGCGCTTGTTCACCCGCTCCTTCAGTTCGGTAAAATTATATTCCCCTTCCATGGCGCGCTTATACGTTTCCACCGAGGGGGTGGCGCTGCCGAGCACGATCTTCGCGCCGTTGTATGCGGCGCGGAACGCCGCCACTTCGAGCGTGGTATAGCGCGGCGCGGACTCGCTCTGATAGCTGCCGTCGTGCTCCTCGTCGATGATGATAAGGCCTAAGTTTTCCAGCGGGGCGAACACCGCGCTCCGCGCGCCGACGGCGATCCTCGCTTCGCCCGTGCGCAGCCGCCACCACTCGTCGAACCTTTCGCCGGGCGTCAGGGAGCTGTGCAGTATGGCGCAGGCGTCGCCGAACCTGCCGCGCAGATTTTTGAGCATCTGCGGCGTAAGGGATATTTCGGGCACCAGCAAAACGGCGGTTTTGCCCTTATCGAGAACGCTCTTGATCAGATTGAGATAAACTTCCGTTTTTCCGCTGCCCGTAACGCCGTGCAGAAGCGTGATTTTCTTGTCGGTTTCCTTGATGTCCCGCACCGCGCATTCCTGCTCGAAAGTGAGCGAAACGCGCTTTTCCGCGCCCTCCATAGCGGTATACGGGCGACGGACGTTCTTTTCTTCTGCCACGCGGATAAAGCCGCGCTCTTTCAGGGCGTTGACGGAGGCAGGCCCGTATTTTGCGTTCAGTTCGGACAAGCGGAATTTTTTCTGCGCGCTCATGAATGAGAGCGCCGCGCGCTGGTTCACAGCCGTCTTTCTCAGCGCAGAGAGCGCGCCGTCGAGATCCTCCGCCGCGTATTCGGCAAACTTCACGAACTTTTCCCGCACCGTGCCCTTGCGCATCTCGGCGGGCAGAAAGAGCCGCAGCGCCGAGGCCTTGGACACGAAATACGCCTTGGAAAGCGCCTCCGCGAGCTGCAGGCACTCCTTCGTGAGCGCGGGCACCTCGTCCAGCTTTCCCAAAACGCTTTTTATCTTCGCGGCGTCGAAATCGGGTTTTTCCTTGACGCGCATGACGACGCCGTCCTTCGTCGTGCCGCCGAAGGGCACCGTAACGCGGTCCCCTGCGGAAACGGTGTCGTCCGCGTAATATTCAAATATCCTGTCGGTCTCGCTGGCGAGTATATCCACGATCACGTCGACGACCATCGTTTTTCTCCAAATAAAAAATATGCCCCGGCTTTACGCCCGAACACATTTATGTAGTCTATTAATCTTCGCTCGCAACGAGCTTGCCGTCGTAAATTTCCTGCGCGGCGACCGACAGCGCCTTTTTGTTTTCGGGCAGTTCCGTAAGCCCCTGGTTCTGCGCCTGCTCCAAAAGCTGGCGCGCGCGTTTGGACGCAACTACGCACAAGGCGTATTTCGAGCCGACTTTTTCTGCCAATATGTCGATAGGCGGTTCCTGTATCATTCTTTACTCTCCTTTTTTATGATTTCCAAAATTTCGTTGTACGTCGTTTCCAGCTTGTCGTTCACCACCACGTAGTCGTAGTCCTTTTCGAGGCTGTACTCGTAGTCGAGCCGCGCAAGCCTTTTTTCAATCTTTTCGTAACTTTCGGTATTCCTGTGCACCAGTCTGTCGCGCAGCGCCTCGATAGAGGGCGCTTTGAGAAAGATGAGCACGGCTTCGGGACACTTTTTCTTGATGAGTTCGCCCCCGTTGACGTCGATTTCCAAAAGCACGTTCTTGGTTTTCAGCATCTGTTCCACATAGTCTTTCGGCGTGCCGTAAAAGTTATCGAAATGCTCGGAATACTCGTAGAAAAGCCCTTTGTTCGCCCGTTCGAGAAATTCCCCGCGCGACAAAAAGAAGTAATCCACGCCGTCCGTTTCGCCTTTCCGCGGCGGGCGCGTCGTGCAGGATATGCTGAGGGCGATTTCGGGGTTGCGTTCTTTGAGCATGTTCGCGAGCGTCCCTTTGCCGACGCCCGACGGGCCGGATAATACGAACAGTTTCATCTGTAACTCCTTATTCTATGTTCTGCACCTGTTCCCTGATCTTTTCGATCTCGCCCTTGAGCCGCAGCCCGCAGTCCGTAACGGCGATATCGTTCGCCTTGGAACAGATGGTGTTCGCCTCCCTGTTGAATTCCTGGATCAGAAAGTCGAGCTGTTTGCCCGTTCCGTCCTTTTTCGTAAGCCTGTAAAACTGGGAAATGTGGGAATAAAGCCTCGTGATTTCCTCGTCGATATTCGACCTGTCGGCGAAAAACGCAACTTCGTTCAAAAGCCGCGCCTCGTCGCAGCCGACCTCTCCGAGCGCTTCCGAAATGCGCTCTTTCAGTTTTTTCGCGTAGTCTTCCTTGACCTTGGGCGCGCGCTCCTTCACCTCGTCCACCGTGGCGCGTATGACCTCCATGCGGCTTTCGATGTCGCGCGCGAGCTTTTCGCCCTCTGCCTCGCGCATGGCGTTGAGATCGTCGAGCGCGGCGTTCGCCGCCCGTACGAGCGGGCCTTCGAATTCCGAATAATCCTCAAACGAACCCGCGTCCTTTACCACGTCGGGCAGTTTCATGAGGGAACTTACGGTATAATCGTTTTCCACGCCGAAACGCGCGGAAAGTTCCTTCGCCGCGTTGAGATAGCTTTCCGCCAGGGCGAAGTCCACGGCGAGGGCGGCGGGTTTTTCGCGGTTATCCTTAAAGGAAACGAATATGTCCGCGCGGCCGCGCGAAAGCTTTGCCTGCGCGCACTTTCTCAGCGCGTCCTCCAAGCCGGCCAACGCGCGCGGGAGTTTTGCGTTCACGTCGAGATTGCGGTTGTTCACCGTGCGCACTTCGACGAGGATTTCTATGGAATTATCCTTATACTCGGCCCTGCCGTAACCGGTCATACTCTTCATATCGCACCTTTATTGATTTATTTTACCACACATCACGGTAAATTTCAACCGTTTATCAGCGATTTAAACTCGTTTTCGTCTATTATTTTTATGCCGAGCGCCTTTGCC
>UQZE01000095.1 GCA_900545325.1 uncultured Eubacteriales bacterium | reverse complement strand
CACGGTGATGGACAATATCCGCTACGGCAAACTGGACGCGACGGACGAAGAGTGCATCGCTGCGGCGAAACTCGCCAACGCGCACGACTTCATCACGCGGCTGCCGGAGGGCTACAACACCATGCTGACGGGGGACGGCGCCAACCTGTCCCAGGGACAAAGGCAGCTTCTGTCCATCGCCCGCGCGGCCGTAAAAAACGCGCCCGTGATGATCATGGACGAGGCGACCTCCTCCATCGACACGCACACCGAGGCTTTGGTACAGCGCGGCACCGACAAGCTGATGGAGGGCAGAACGGTGTTCGTGATCGCCCACAGGCTGTCCACCGTGCAGAATTCCGACGTCATCATGGTACTCGACCACGGCCGCATTATCGAGCGCGGCACGCACGAACAGCTTATCGCCCAGAAAGGCACGTATTATCAGCTCTACACGGGCGCGTTCGAACTCGAATAATCATGAAAAACTGCAATCTTTGCCCGAACGCCTGCAACGCGGACAGAACCGCGTCCGCGGGCGTTTGCGGCGTTACGGACGAAATCAGGATAGCGAAATACTATCCGCATATGTACGAAGAACCGGTAATCAGCGGCGACAGAGGCAGCGGCGCCGTGTTTTTCTGCGGCTGTTCCCTGCAATGCGCTTTCTGTCAGAACTACGAAGTTTCCCGTGCGCGGCGCGGCAAGATCATAACGGCAAAAGAGCTCGCGGACATCTTCCGCGAGCTCGAGGATATGGGCGTGCACAACGTCAACCTCGTTACGGGCACGCACTATGCCGACCGCATTGCCGAGGCGCTCGACCTGTATCGGCCGAAAATTCCCGTCGTCTGGAACACGCACGGCTACGAAACGGCGGAAACGCTCGAACTGATAGATCCGTATATCGATATTTACCTGCCCGACCTGAAATTTTACGGCAGGGAAACGGCGGCGCGTTACTGCCGCAGGGAGGATTACTTCGAATACGCCTCGAAAGCGGTGGAGCGTATGTGCGAAAAAAAGCTCGTAACCGAAAACGGGCTGATGAAATCGGGCACGATCGTGCGCCACCTCGTCCTGCCGGAAAACGCCGAAAACACGCGGAAAATCCTCGAATGGTTCGCGCCGCTGAAAGATAAAGCGTACTTTTCGCTCATGTCGCAGTATACGCCCTTCGGCAAACTGGATAACTGCCCGGAACTGAAACGCAGGCTCACGCCGCGCGAATACAAAAGGGCCGTGGACTACGCCCTTACGCTCGGATACGAAAACCTGTTCGTGCAGGATATAAAGTCCTCGGGCGAGGAATATATCCCCTCCTGGGATTATTAAAAGGGGCGCGGAAACGCCCCTTTTTTTCGGCCCCGACGATCGTGTCGGGGTTTTATTTTAACTTAAAAGGACAGCAGTCCCGATCACACCTGCGCGAACTGCGAATTGTACAGATCGTAGTAAAAACCTTTCTTCGCCAGCAGTTGAGCGTGCGTGCCCTGTTCGACGATGCGCCCTTTATCCATGACGAGGATTTTATCCGCGTGTTCTATGGTCGAAAGGCGGTGCGCCACGACGAAACTCGTTCTGCCCTCCATCATGGTATCGAACGCCTTTTGGATTTTAATCTCCGTGCGCGTATCGATGGAAGACGTCGCCTCGTCCAGTATGAGCATATTCGGCAGATCGAGCATGATGCGCGCGATGCACAAAAGCTGTTTCTGCCCTTCGGAAATACCGCCCGCGTCCTCGCCGATCACCGTGTCGTAACCGTTGGGAAAACGGCGGATAAAACTGTCCGCATGGGCGTTTTTCGCCGCGGCGATAATGTCGTCCTCGTCGGCGTCGGGACGGCCGTATGCGATATTCTCGCGTACCGTACCCTTTTTGATCCAAGTTTCCTGCAAGACCATGCCGTAGGAGCCGCGCAGCGAATCGCGCGTTACGGACCGTATGTCGTGCCCGTCCACGCTGATCTTTCCTTCGTCCACGTCGTAAAAGCGCATCAGCAGGTTGATTATGGTCGTCTTGCCGCAGCCCGTAGGCCCGACGATCGCTATACGCTGTCCCTTTTTTACGTCGAGATTCAAATCCTTGATGAGTTCCGTTTCCTTGTTGTAGGAAAACGCCACGTCTTCGAGCCGAACGTCCCCTTTCGCGCGGAGAATTATCGCGTTGCGGGCGTCGGGCGTTTCGTGTTCGGCGTCGAGCACCTCGAACACGCGCTTCGCCGAGGTGAACGCGCTCTGCAGTTCGGTCACCACGCCCGAAATTTCGTTGAATGGTTTCGCGTAACGGGTGGCGTACATTAAAAACGCGGTAAGCGTGCCCACCGTAAACGCCACGGGATCGTGCATGACCATGATCGCGCCGATAATCCCCACGGCGATATAGATGATGTTATTGACAAACCTCGTGGTAGGATTGGTCGTGGAGGAATAAAACGTGGCCTTCGTGCCGCTTTCCTTCAGTTCGGCGTTGATCTCCTCAAAGCGCCGCTCGTTGTTTTTTTCCTGGGAAAACGCCTTTACGACCTTCTGATTGCCAACCATTTCGTCGATAAGCGCGGTGAGTTCGCCGCGCTTTTGCGCCTGTTTGCGGAATTCTTCGGACGTGTTTTTTGCGATATAGTTCGCGATGATGAGCGACAGCGGCGTGAAAATGCCCACGACGATGCCTATTTCCCAGCGCAGCACGAGCATGATGACGAGCGTGCTGACGATGGTTACTATGCCGTTGAAAAGCTGCGTGAAGCCGAGCAGCAAGCCGTCCGATATTTCGGTAACGTCGGTGATAACGCGGCTTAAAATGTCGCCCTTATCCCTGGAATCGAGAAAGGAAAGCGGCACTTTTTCCAGACTTTCGATAGATAGGTTGCGTATATCGCGCACAGTGCGGTAGGTAAGCTTCTGCGTGAAGATGTTCGCCAGCCATTCGCTGACAAAGATGACCGCCACCACCGCCGCAATGGCGATCACTACGCGCGCAAGCCGCGGAAAATCGACGTCGCCTTTGCCTACGATGCAGTCCACTCCCTTGCCGGCGAGCACGGTCGCAAACAGCGCGGCAAGCACGCTCACCGTGGAAAACGCCAGGCTGAGTATCAGATATCTGCGGTTGGGCTTTATAAAGGTATAGAGCCTTTTTAAAAGCTTGAAGTCCAATGCTTTTTTCATTTCGCACCCCCTTTCGCGGACAGCTGGGACGCGCATATTTCCTTGTATACTTCGCACTTTTTGAGAAGCTGTTCGTGCGTGCCCGTGCCGACGATCTTGCCGTCGTCCATAACGAGAATTTTATCGGCGTTTTTGATGGCGCTGGCGCGCTGGGAAATGATGATGACCGTCGAACGGCAGTTTTCCGCGATCGCCTTTCTCAGTCTGAAATCGGTGGCGTAGTCGAGCGCGGAAGCGCTGTCGTCCAGCACGAGTATTTCCGGATTGCCCACGAGCGCGCGGGCGATGGTCATGCGCTGCCTTTGACCGCCGGAAAGGTTGCGGCCGCCCTGTTCGATCATTTTGTCGAGCCCGACGTTCCAGGAATCGAGCACATCCTTCATCTGCGCCGTTTCGAGCGCGCGGACGATCTCTTCGTCCGTAGCGTCCTCCTTGCCCCAGCGGATATTGCCGCGCACGGTATTTTTAAAGAGCACAGCCTTTTGCGGCACAAGTCCGAATTTGGAGCGGAGCGCGCGGAACTTGTACTGCTTTACGGGCATGCCGTCCACGAGTATTTCGCCCGAATCCACGTCGTAAAAACGTTCCGCAAGGGCGATCACGGTGGACTTTCCGCTGCCGGTGCCGCCGATAATACCCAGCGTTTCGCCGCGTTTCAAGGTAAAGTTGATGTCCGTGAGAACGTTGTCGCCGCCGGCGTTGTACTTGAAACACACGCTTTTGAATTCCAGCACGGTTTCGGGATATTCGTCGTTTTCGTGCTCGCCTTCGGTCAGGGAGGGCTTTAAATCGAGAACCTCCTTCACGCGCCGGGAGGAAGCGCTGCCGCTCGCCACCACGACCACGAGGTTGGCGAACACCACCAGCGCGAGCAGGATCTGCGACATGTAGTTGATGAGCGCGCTGATCTCGCCCTGCGTGAGCGCGCCCGTATTGACGAATCCGCCGCCCAGATAGAGCACGAAGATAATGCCGAGATTGACGAAAACATAAGTAACGGGGTTGAGCAGGGAGGACACCACGCCGAGCACAGACTGCATTTTCATCAGCCGTTCGTTCTTCTTTTTGAAATTCGAGATTTCCTCGTCCTGCATGGAAAAAGCGCGCACTACCCTCGCTCCCGCGAGGTTTTCGCGGGTAATGCCGTTGATCTCGTCGAGCGAACGCTGCACCTTGCCGTTTTTAGGTATGGTGATCGCCATGATCAGCCAGATAAATCCCGCCATGATCAAAGTTACGGCGAGAAAGATAAGTCCCATTTTCCAGTCGATTATGAGCGATGCGACGAGCGCGCCGACCACGATGAACGGCGAACGCAAGAAGAGCCGCAGAAAGCGGTTGACGCCCTTTTCCGACTGATTGATGTCCGCGGTGATGCGGGTGATCAGCGTCGGCATACCCATTCTGTCCAGATCGGCGTGCGAAAGCGTGTTGATTTTGCAAAATACCGCCGTGCGCAGTTCCGTGCCGTAACCGTGCGCCGCTTTCGCGGCATAATACTGCGCGATCAGAGAACACCCCAGCCCCATCGCGGCAAACCCCACCAGCATGAAGGCGAGAAAATAACAATACGTATCGTTATTGTTCTTGATCCCCACGTCGATGATCTCGGCCATCACGATCGGCACCACGAGTTCGAGCGCCGCCTCGAAAAATTTGAAGAGGGGCGCTATGACCGTTTCCTTTTTATAATTTTTTAAAAACCTTCTCAGTTTCCACATACTCTGTCCAACCGCAGTTCTTTCTGCATTGCGCTCTTTATATTATACCACAAAAACGCCCGCCGATTAAACGTTTCGCGCAAGTTTTTTTCCGCGGCACGTCCCTTTTTTACCAATCGTCCTTCGGCGTGCGCTTGATGTCGTCGTAAAATTCGAAATACTTTTCCTCTTCCGTCTTGCTTATCTCGCTTTCGTCGTATTCTACGCCGTCGTCGTCCAGCTCCTCGCTCCTTCTCATTCTGTCGTAATCGCTCATAATTGACTGCCGTCTGTTTTTATACTTTCATTTATTATACAATAAAATATATTTATCGTATAATAAAGCAACAAAAAAAGGCGTTGCGCACGCCTTTTTTTCAGCCTTAGTCGACCAACTCGATGACAGCCATCGTAGCCGCGTCGCCCTTTCTTTCGCCGAGCTTGTAAATCCTGGTGTATCCGCCGCCCTGGCCTTTTTCTTCTTTTCTGGCCGCATATTTGGGCGCGAGTTCGTTGAATATCTTTTCCACGAGCGGATGATTGACGTCCTTCGTTCTCGCCTTGTATGCGGATTTGCTTTCCTTATCGCCCTTGATTTCCTGCAGATCGTTGATCTTGGACATGATCTTTCTTCTCGCGGCGAGCTTTTTGGAACCGTCCTTCACGATGGTCTTTACGCTCACCTTGCCCTTCGCGTCGGTAACTTCCACTTTTTCTTCGATGGTGTTTTCATAGTTGTTGACCGCGAGGGTAATTATCTTTTCGGCATAGCTTCTCACTTCCTTGGCTCTCGCTTCGGTGGTTTCTATCTTGCCGTACCAGAGCAGATAAGACGCCTGGTTTTTAATTAACGCTAATCTTTGGGTGGAATTCAATCCTAATTTCCTTGGCACTTTCTTAGTCCTCCTTGTCCTTGAGCTTTAACCCCAAGCTCTCTAATTTGTAAATGACTTCGTCTAACGATTTCTTACCCAGGTTGCGGACTTTCAGCATATCGTCCTCCGTCTTCTTGGTCAGATCTTCGACGGTATGGATATTCGCCCGTTTCAGACAGTTGTAAGAGCGCACCGAAAGATCCATGTCTTCGATGGTCATTTCGAGGATCTTGATCTTCTTGTCTTCTTCGGGCGGCACCAGAATGCCGATATTGCCGACTTCGCTCAGCGTTACGAACATGCCGATGTGTTCCTGCATGATCTTCGCGGCGAGGGAAACGATGTCCCTGCCCGAGAATGCGCCGTTCGTCCACACTTCGAGAGTAAGTTTATCAAAGTCAACGCTCTGTCCCACACGCGTCGCCTCGACGTTGTAGCTCACTTTCTTGACAGGCGTGTAAATACTGTCTATCGGGATATTGTCGATAATGTCCGTCTTGTTGTACACGGCTCCCTTGTATCCTCTGCCGCGGCCGATGGTCAGTTCCATATCGAGAACCGCGCCGTCGTCCAGCGTGCAGATATACTGGTCGGGATTGAGAATTTCTATTTCGGCGTCTCCCGAAATATCCCTCGCCGTAACCACGCCCGGACCTTCCTTAAAGAGCTTGACGTTCTTTTTGAAGTTCTTGTCGACGCTCGCCGTTTTGATAGCCACGCACTTTAAGTTGAGAATGATCTCCGTCACGTCCTCCTTGACGTGCGGAATGGCCGTAAACTCGTGCTTGACGCCCTCCGCGAACTTAACGTTCGTAATGGCGGCGCCGGGCAGAGCGGACAGCAAAATCCTCCTCAGGCAGTTGCCGATCGTAAGGCCGAACCCTTTTTCCAAAGGTTCAACCACGATCTTGGCGTAGCTTTTTTCTTCGTTTTCTTCCACTGCTATTTTCGGCATTTCAATTTCCATCATGAGAAATTTACCTCCTTGAAAAAATAGTTTAACGGCTTTGGCGGGCATTCTTTCCGAAGTTGTGGAGCACTCCGCTTATCCCCCCGCCGAAACCGTATGTACGCAAAACCGTCGTCTGCGCCGCGCGTCTGCGCGTTATCGATTATTTCGAATACAATTCGACGATAAGGTGTTCCGCGATCTGCGCGTCGATATCGTCTCTCTGCGGCAGGGCGAGGATTTTACCCGTCAGCGATTCGGGGTTGAATTCCAGCCATTTGGGCATGGCGCCGACTTTCATCTGCTTGATTTCCGCAAAGTATTTGTTGTCCTTTTTGGTTTCCTTCACCGCGACGACGTCGCCGACTTTCACGATATAGGAAGCGATATTGCAAGGTCTGCCGTTGACCGAGAAGTGGCCGTGCGTTACGAGCTGTCTCGCTTCGGCTCTCGAAGAACCGATACCCATGCGGTAAATCACGTTATCCAGCCTTCTTTCGAGCAGGGAGAGCATGTTTTCACCCGTGATGCCCTTCATTCTGTCCGCTCTCAGATAGTATTTTTTGAACTGACCTTCCAGAACGCCGTAAATTCTCTTGCACTTCTGCTTTTCACGGAGCTGCAGGCCGTATTCGGAAACCTTCTTTCTCGAAGAGCCGTGCTGTCCGGGAACGGTAGGTCTTTTTTCCAGCGCGCAAACGCTTTTATAACATCTTTCACCCTTTAAGAAGAGTTTTACGCCTTCGCGTCTGCAAAGACGGCATTTAGAATCGGTATATTTAGCCATATCTTACTTTCTCCTCCATTAAACTCTGCGTCTTTTCGGCGGTCTGCACCCGTTGTGCGGAATGGGCGACACGTCCTGAATGAGCGTGATTTCGATGTCGCAGTTGGTGATCGCTCTGATCGCCGACTCTCTGCCCGCGCCGGGGCCTTTCACGAAAACCTCGACCGATCTCAGGCCGTGTTCTTTCGCGGCTTTCGCAGCCGTTTCGGCAGCCATCTGCGCCGCGAACGGCGTGCTTTTTCTCGACCCCTTGAAACCGAGACTGCCCGCGCTCGACCAGGAAATGGCGTTGCCCTGCATATCCGTAATGGTAACGAGCGTATTGTTGAAGGAAGCCTGAATGTGCACCTGGCCCTTGTCGACTTTCTTTATGTCCTTACGTTTTTTGATAACTTTTTTCTTAACAGCCATGTTTCACGCCCTCCTTATTTCTTGGTAGCCGTCTTCTTCTTTGCGACGGTGCGGCGAGGACCTTTCCTCGTCCTGGCGTTTCTCTTGGAACTCTGTCCTCTCACGGGCAGGTTCTTTCTGTGTCTT
>UQZE01000094.1 GCA_900545325.1 uncultured Eubacteriales bacterium | reverse complement strand
CCAGCCTCCCTCTTTTTTAAAATTTTCGGAAAGAATATCCCGAACACCGTGCTGCTCAGCAGCGCGCCGAAGATGTCCGCTATCGGTTCGGCGTAAAAAACCGCCTCCGCGCCCCAGAACATGGGCAGAAAGACGATCGAACCGAGGTAGACGACCATTTTTCTCGTCATGGACAGCGTAACGGCAAACTTCGGCTGGCCGAGCGCGGTCATGCCGTCCACAAATACATATTGCAGGGAAAGCGGTATGATGCCGATCATGTAGATACGTATCCCCCACACGGCCTTGGATACGATATCCTCATTCGCGGTGAAAAGCCGCGAAACGGGCGCGGCCAGCGGAAAGGACAGCCCGAACATCAGAGCGGTAAAAGCCAGCCCCATGAGCACGATGACTTTTTCCGCCTTTTTGATGAGCGGGATATTTCTTGCGCCGTAGTTATAACTCAAAACGGGCTGCGTGCCCGTGCTTATGCCGAGCAGCGGCATGGTGATGACCGACAAAAACGCCTGCACGACGGTGGAAACGGTTATCCACATGTCCGCCTCCGCGCCGCCGTAAGTTTTGAGCATCATGTTGGAAATGATGATGATAATGCTGTCCGTGGCGATAATGAGAAAGGGAGAAAGCCCCAATCTGAACATTTTGCCGATCACTTTCGCGGAATATCCGCCGAAAGACAGCCTGATCTTGGTGTTTTTCAGGAGCAGGAACACAAAGACGAACGCGAACGACAAAAACTGCGAAAGAATGGTGGCGAGCGCCGCGCCCGCCACACCCATGCCGAAGGTATATATAAACAGCGGATCGAGCCCCACGTTCGCCAGCGCGCCGATCACCGTTGTGCACATGCCGATCCCGGAATAGCCCTGCGCGATGATAAACTGATTCAACCCCACCGCTGTAATGGAAAAGAGCGCGCCCGCAGTATATATCGTAAGGTATTGTTTCGCATAGGGAAAGGTTTTGTCGCTCGCCCCGAATACGCGGAGAATGGGATCCATGGCGGCGAAAATGACCGCCGAAACGCTTACGGCCACCAAAACGAGCGCCAGAAGGGCGTTGGACAGGATTTTTTTCGCCTTTTCCCCGTCGCCCTCTCCGAGCGACATTGCAAAGAGCGGCGCGCCCCCTATGCCGATCAGAAAGGCGAACGCGGAAATGAACGTCGCCATCGGAGCGCAAACGCCGAGACCGGCGAGCGCGGTATCCCCTATCGCGGGGATGTTGCCCACGAACATTCTGTCCACGATGGAATACAGAACGTTGACGAACTGCGCGAGCATCGCGGGAAAAGCCAGCTTCATTACGGTAGCCGCGACTTTGGGACTGCCGAGATCGAGCGATTTCATCTGTTTACTTCCTACATATTTTTCATAGGTCTAAATTTTAGCAGTTTAGGCCGACTAAGTCAAACGATCCGCGGCAAAAAAACGTTTATAATTTTCGTTTTTTGACTTGACAAGTTTTTATCGTTTATGATAAAATAAATAAGCTGTAAACAGGGGAGCGTAGCTCAGTTGGTTAGAGCGCATGCTTGACATGCATGAGGTCATAAGTTCGAGTCTTACCGTTCCCACCAGAAAAAACACACGCGTCTGCGTGTGTTTTTTATTTATAAACGGCTTCGTCCCGAATACGGGAAGTTTTCAGTTTCTTATGATGATATAGGCGAGATACCCTATATAAAGCGCTACCATCAGCGCCCCCTGCCAGCGCGTGAGCTTTTTCGAAAAAAAGGCGATCAGCATGATCACTATGCCCGAACCGAGCATGACCAACAGATCCGTGAGCGCCGAAGGCGCGAGCGTGAGCGAACCGACAGCCGAGGAAACGCCTAAAATAAATACGATATTGAATATATTCGAACCTATGACGTTGCCGATCGCAATGTCGTTTTCTTTTTTCACCGAGGCGACCACGCTCGTAACGAGTTCGGGCAGAGATGTACCCACGGCGACGATGGTCAGCCCGACGAGGGTTTCACTCATGCCGAGCCTCTTGGCGATTTCCGCCGCGTTGTCAACCACGAGATCTCCGCCGAAAATAATGCCCGCAAGGCCGATGACGACCAGAACTATACTCAGCCAGAGCGGCGTTTTCTTCCGCGCCGCGTCTTCTTTTTCCGTTTCGGCGTTTTCCGCCCGTTCCGCTTCGGCGCGTTTATTTTCCCGTTTCGTGCGCACGATCAGAAACGCCGTGTAACCCACGAACAACGCGAGGAAGATAACGCCCTCCCACCAGTCGAGGCGGAGCGGGGTGATCGCAAACGCAAACAAAATCAGCAGCACGTATATTCCCACCATTACGGGAATATCGTAAACCTTGATGTCCCTGCCGATGGAAAGCGGCACGATCAGCGCGCTGACGCCCAAAATGAGCAGCGTGTTGAAGATATCCGATCCGACGATATTGCCTATACTCATATCGGTCAGGCCGTTGACCGAACTGTTGATGCTGACCGACGCTTCGGGCATGCTCGTCCCCATAGAAACCAGCGTCAGGCCGATGACGAGCGGCGGAATTTTCATAGCCTTAGCGATCTTGCTCGAACCGTCCACAAACCAATCCGCGCCCTTGACGAGCAGCGCCATGCCGACGATCAGCAGCACGCAATCCAAAAACATACGCAACCTCCTGAAATAAAAAGACCTCTACCGTGATTTTCGGTAAAAGTCTTGAAATTTAAGCGTTCCCGAGTATGAACTGCATACTGTACTGACGGTTGGCGCACGTTATTTAACGCTTTCTACTCCCTTTTATAAGGCCCTATATCGTTTTACCGGAATATTATAACTTTATTCCGCGCGCAAGTCAAGAAATTTATCCCCGCCGCCGCGGATTTCGCAATATTATTTTTTTCCGATTATTGCACACACTTATCGTATGAAATTCGATAAAAAAGCATTTGCGTTCTGCCTGTGCGGTTTTCTTTTCACCGCGCTTCTGGGCGCGGCCTCGCATTTCTTTTACAAGTGGTCGGGAAATTCCCCCGTCGCCGCGCTCTTTTTTCCCGTAAACGAAAGCACATGGGAACATCTCAAACTCGTGTTCTTCCCCGCCTTTACGTATTTCGGCACGGGCGCTTTTTTCATGAAAAAAACGCCGAACTATGCCGCCGCGGCCTTTTTCGCAATACTTTCCGCCGTACTTTTCATACCGCTCGTTTTCTACTTTTATACCGCCGTCGTCGGAGAATCCGTGCTCGCCATGGATATACTCGTTTTTATTCTCGCCGTGTTCGTCGGCTATACCGCCGCATATTATATCCTGACCGCCCGCAGCCGCCCCGCGCTCAACGCCGTTTCCGCGGTCGGCTTGCTCATTCTTCTCGCGCTCTATCTCGCGCTGACCTATTTCCCGCCGCGCTGCTTTTTGTTCCGCGACCCCGTAACGGGCGGTTACGGTATAGTGTAATAATACCCCCCCCCCGCACTACGTTTTTAAATTTTACCAGCATGAAATTATTCAACATGTTATAATGCAATTATGAATTACGCAGTGGAAATCGAAAATCTGAAAAAATACTTCGGAGAGGTGAAGGCCGTGGACGGTTTGACCTTTACCGTGGAGGAAGGAAAACTGTTCGCCTTTCTGGGCGTGAACGGGGCGGGCAAATCCACGACCATCAACGTGATGTGTTCCATCCTGCAAAAGGACGAAGGGCGCGTAAAGCTCTGCGGTTTCGACCTCGACGAAGAGGGCGGAAAAATCCGCGCGGCGACGGGCATCGTCTTTCAGGACTCCATTCTCGACAAAGCGCTGACGGTAAGGGAAAACCTCACGGTACGCGCGGGATTTTACGGCCTTTTCGGCAAGGCGTGGGAACAGCGGCTCGGCGAGCTCTGCGAGCTGCTCGACCTCAGGGAACTGCTCGGCCGGCCTTACGGCAAGCTTTCGGGCGGACAGCGGCGGCGCACGGACGTGGCCCGAGGCATTCTGAACCGACCGCGGCTGCTCATTTTAGACGAGCCGACCACGGGACTCGATCCGCAGACGCGGCAAAACGTATGGAACGCGATAGAAACGCTGCGCAGGCGCAACAATATGACCGTGTTTCTCACCACGCACTATATGGAAGAGGCCAACCGCGCGGACGACGTAGTCATTCTCGACGGCGGCCGCATCGCCGCGCAGGGTTCCCCCGTGGCACTCAAAAACCGCTATTCGTGCGATCATATCCGCTTATACGGAGAGCGGAGCGCCGAAACGGAGAAAAAACTCGCGGGGCTTGACGTTTCCTATTCGGACAACCGCTATTCGATCCGCGTGAAAGACAGCGCGGAGGCAAAGGCCGTCATCGCGAAATACGGCGACGCGCTCACCGATTTCGAAGTAGTCAAGGGCGATATGGACGACGTATTTTTAAACGTTACGGGCAAAAAGCTCACGGGAGGAGAACACGCGTGAAAAACGACATAAAGACGGTATTTCTGCTCGTAAAGCGCGGGCTGAAAATATTTCTGAAAGATAAAACGACGGTATTTTTCTCTCTGCTCGCCCCTCTCATCGTGTTGGTGCTTTTCGTGCTTTTTCTGCGCGAAATGCAGCTTTCCTCCCTGCAGGAGGCAATGCGGGGAACGCCCGTGAGCGAAAGCCTGCTCGGCGCTTTCGTGGACGGTTGGATGCTGGCGGGCGTGATGGCGGTTTCCTGCATCACGGTGTCCTTTTCCGCAAACAACGTCATGGTGCAGGACAGACAGCGGGGCGTCGTCAACGACGCGTTGTCCTCCCCCGTGAAACGCGGCGTGCTCACCGCCGCCTATTTCGCATACAACTACATAGTAACGCTGCTGATCTGCGCGGCGGTGCTGGCGGCGGGCTTTATCTATCTCGCGTTCAGCGGCTGGTACCTTTCCTTTGCGGACGTAGCGAACATTCTGGCGCTGCTGCTCGTATCCGCGCTCTCCGCCTCTCTCGTCAGCGTTTTTATCTGCTCGTTTTTAAAATCGGAAGCGGCGCTCGGCGGGCTGGTGGGGATCATGAGCGCGGCCATCGGGTTTCTCTGCGGGGCGTATTTTCCCCTGTCCATGCTGCCGAAATGGATCGGATATCTCGTGCTGTTCATTCCGGGTACGTATTCGGCGGGCCTGTTCAGAAACTTTTTCATGCAGGGCGCGCTCGAAAAGATAGCCGCCGCCGCGCCCGGTGCGGAAACGTCGCTCGCGGAAAGCTATTCCCTCTCCCTCGATTTCTTCGGCGCGGAAATGAACGCCGCCGCGATGTACGCCGTGTTCGCCGCGGTAACGGCCGCCTTTATTGCCGTAAATATAATCGCCTCCGCGCTCAGAAACAGAAAAAAACGCTGAAAAAACCGCCCGAACGGGCGGCTTTTCTATTCTTTGACGGGAGGTTTCCTTTTGATGATGCCGAAAAGGCGCGCGCATCTTTCCCTCTTTACAAAAATCAGCGCGACGGCGCTTAAAACGGCGCCCGCGGTATCCGCGACGATATCGAACATCGTATCCATCAGCGCGTAGCGGTAGCCCGAAGGTTTTTGATAAAATTGCCCGATCTCCTCGACGGTTCCGTTCAGATCTTTAAAAATATCGCCGCCGTTCTGGAAGGCGTCCGGAATGCATTTCTGCATCTCGCTGCCGAAAACGGTATCGATGGTAAATTCCGCTATTTCCCATAATAGCCCCGCCGCCAGGGCGAAGAGTACGCCGAACACGACGACGGCAAGTTTGTTGTCGTCTTTAAAAAACACGCCCGAAAGCGCAGTGCCGTAGAAAAAGAGCATTACGCCGGAAAATACATGCGTAATCTTATCCCACCAGGAGGTGCTGTAATAAAGCCCGACGAACTGCCCTAAGAATATCGCGCCGAAAGAAAAGATAAACAGCATCAGGTTCGCAAAAAAGGATATTTCGAGGCGGAAGATCTTTTCGAGGAGCAGCGGCACGAAAGCGAGGGCTATGCCCTGCAGGGTTTCCGCGACGATCTTGGACGGTTCCTGGTGCGCGGCATAACCGCCGATCCAGCAGACAAGGCCGTACACGACGCACGGCAGGTAGAGCGCGACGCTCGCAGCATAAACGGAGAATTTCAGTCTTTTTTCCATAATGCGTCCAGTTTACGGCGCAGGGGTAAAAAATAAGTAAAAAAGCACCGCAAAGGTGCTTTTTTCATTTTATTTTTCCGAGCGGTTTCGTTTCCTTTCCGCGCATGCGGCCGATCAATATTATGCCGATCAGCAGAAGTACGGGAAAGACGATGCCGAAAACAAGGCCTTTTTGGAGATCGTCCCCGAACGCGCCGGAAGCGAAGCCCACGAGGGTGGGCCCTGCGGACGCGCCTACGTCCCCGAAAAGAGCCATCATCGCAAAGAGCGCCGTGCCGCCGCCCTTCACGCTCTTGGCGGCGATGCTGACCGTTCCGGGCCACATGATACCCACAGAAAATCCGCACAGCCCGCACGCAACGAGCGATATGACGGGATAGGGCGAAAAAGTTACGAGCAGATAGGACGCGACGCAAAGGACCGCGCTTATGATCATGAATCTCGGCAGATTGATCTTTTCGCTGAACTTCGCGTATACCGTACGGCTGATACCCATCAGCACGGCGAACATACACGGTCCAGCGAGATCCCCCACCGCTTTTTCCACGCCGAGCGCGCTTTCCGCAAACGCGGAAGCCCATTGGCTCATAGCGTTTTCCGCCGCGCCCGCGCTCATCATGAGCAGGGCGAACACCCAGAATATCTTCATGGAGAAAAGCTGTTTCAGCTTCGCCCCCTTTTCGTTTTCCTCCTTGGTATTGTAGATCGGCACGAATACGAAATAATTCGCGTCGAACAGCGGCACAACGGCCCATATGCAGGCCAGCCATTTCCAGTTCTCTATACCGAATACGGCGAAGAATACCGTCGAAAGCGCCACCACAAGCACCGAACCCCAGCTGTAAAAGGAATGCAGAAAGCTCATCACCGCCGACTTGCGTTTCGTCGGACAGCTTTCCACAATCGGGCTTATGAGAACTTCGTCCAGCCCGCCGCCGATCGCGCAGAGCGACACGCAGACGATCAGCCCGACGTAAGGGTCCGGCATCAAGTCGGGCAGGAAGCTGAAAGACGCCAGCCCCGCGCCCGCGA
Source organism: uncultured Eubacteriales bacterium (assembly GCA_900545325.1). Taxonomy (GTDB): domain Bacteria; phylum Bacillota; class Clostridia; order Christensenellales; family Borkfalkiaceae; genus UMGS775. The sequence continues at coordinate 1,146 of UQZE01000094.1, read as the reverse complement.
AGATATGCGCCGTTACGATGGCGGTCCTGTATCCTATTTTGTCGATAAACTTCGCGGAGGCGAGATCGATAAAGAGCTGCAACACGAAATTCAGCGTAACGAGCAGCGTGATCTTTTCCAGCGAAATCCCGTAAGTAGATTGAAATGTCAAAAACAGCAGCGGCGCGAAGTTGTTTACGACAGCCTGCGTAACGTAGCCGATACAGCTCGCACTGAGCGTATGTTTATAATTTGTTTTTATCCCCATGTTTCGTCCCGTGTAAAAAAGTCTTTTACTTCCAGTATATTGCGGGCAGCGGCTTTTTGTGTCCCGCAGAAATTATACACGAAACGCGGCGGCATTGCAACGATTTACAATTTAAAACAGCGAAGGCGGCGCAAATCGCGCCGCCTTCGTTTTATAGGTTAGGAGGTTAATATGTTGTCAGCCTTACTCGATGCTGATATTGTGCGTTTCGATTTTCTTCGGCTGCTCTTTCGGAATGACCACGGTCAAAAGCCCGTTTTCATATTTTGCCTTGATATCCTGTTCCTGAACTTCGCCCACGTAATAGCTTCTCGAACAAGAACAGCTCCTTTCCCTGCGGACGTATTTCTTGCCGTCCTTTTCTTCCTCTTGCTTTTCTTCCTTGTTGGCGCTTACGGTAACGTAACCGTCGTTATAGGAAACGTTGATGTCCTTTTTGTCGAAACCGGGCAGTTCCACGTCCATTTCGTAAGAATTATCCAGTTCCTTGATATCCGTCTTCATGCCGTCTGCCTTTTCGTCGTAAAACACGGGTTTGAAAAAGTCGTTGAAAACGTCGCCGAAAAAGTCGTCCGCCTTGTTTGTATTTCTTCTGATAATATAGTTTCTCATAGTCTTATTCTCCTTTTTTATTTTTTGAGAGATTAGCAATTATTTTTAATGACTGCTGGCACTCTCTTTCTTTATCTGCTAACATTATACCACTTTAAAAAGAATTGTCAAGCATTTTTTCGAAAATTTTCAAAATTTTTTTACGATATATTTTTTCCCGTTTTATTCGGAAAATAAACTTTAAAATAAAAAAAGGCAAAGAAAAATCTTTGCCGAATTCACAATTACGGTCTTAGCCCGCTGCCGCCCTGCAGCGTAATGGTTTCGCCCGTTATATAGGAGGCGTC
>UQZE01000093.1 GCA_900545325.1 uncultured Eubacteriales bacterium | reverse complement strand
GACGCTCTTCCGATCTGAAAAAAAGGTGTGCAAATGCAGATCGGTCATAATATCTCCTTTTTTTTTATTATATCAGCACGCGCCCGCAAAGGCAAGAAAAAAAGCAAGGTAATACCTTGCTTTTTTTGAAGACCGCCCTGCAGAAGGGCGGTCCGCGTTTATAACCGATTTAATTATATTTCGGCAGCCAATCCTTGTGGGCGGCGAACAGATCGTCGCAGAGATTTTTGATGTCGTCGAGCGAAAGCTCCGCCGCAGTGTGCGGATCGAGATACGCCGCCATGTAGACGAGTTCCTTTTTGCGTTGTTTTGCCGCCTCTATCGTCATATTCTGCACGTTGATGTTCGTTCTGTTGAGGGCCGCGCATTGTTCGGGCAGTTCGCCGACAAAACACGGATTCACGCCGTTGCCGTCTATCAGACAGGGTACTTCCACGCAGGCGTTTTCGGGCAGATTGGTGATCAGCCCCGTGTTCAGCACGTTGCCGTGGATTCTGTATGCGGAATCGTTGATATACGCGTTGATGATAGGCATGCCGAATTCGTGGCTAATCTCGTGTTCCACGGTATGCGCGGTAACTTTTTCGCGCAGCTCCTTCCAGCCCGCGATCTGGTTGACACAGCGCCGAGGATATTCGTCGAGGGGAATTTTGAAACGCTCTATCAATTCGGGATAACGGGCTTTGATGTAATACGGGTTGTACTCCGCGGTGTGCTCGCTCGATTCCGTGTTATAGTAACCGAAACGGTGCATGATGTCGTGCCGCACGAGATCCCATGCCATTTTCTCGGTATATTCGCCGCTCAAAGAACGTCTTTTGATCTCGGGATACAGGTCTTTGCCCGCCTTATCTTCGATCTTCAAAAGCCACGCCTGGTGGTTGATGCCCGCGATCTCCCATTTACAGTTGCCTACATATTCGTTCATGCCGAGCGTTTCGAGCAGGCCTTTCGTGCATACCTGCACGCTGTGGCAAAGGCCGACGGCGCGCAGATCGAGATATCTCAGCATATACCCCGTGAGCATGCACATCGGGTTCGTATAATTCAGAAAGAGCGCGTTCGGACAGACTTTATGGATATCTTCCGCAAAGTCTTCCAGCACGGGAATCGTTCTCAGCGCGCGGAAAATGCCGCCGATACCGAGCGTATCGGCAATCGTCTGCCTTAAACCGTACTTTTTCGGCACTTCAAAGTCCGTAACCGTACACGGTTCGTATCCGCCCACCTGTATGGCGTTGATCACGACGTCCGCGCCGCGGAGCGCCTCTATTCTGTCGGTATAGGAGGCGATCTTCGCTTTGCCGTTATATTTTTTGTTTATGTTCTCTAACATCAGGCGGGAATCTTCCAGCCGTTCTTTATCGATGTCGAAAAGAGCGATATCAAATTCGCCGAGAGACGGCGTCAAAATACAATCGCCTAAAACGTTTTTCGCAAAAACAGTGCTGCCTGCGCCCATAAAAGTTACTTTAAACATAATTTTTACTCCCGTTATCGGATTTTTTTGTGCTTTTATTGTATCATTTCAAAAAGTGTGATACAATAAGTAATGTAAATAAAAACTTTAGATTTTGTTCACAGTTGCAGAGGCTTTATGGAAAACAGGATCATCATTGCGGGCAACAAATATTTTCCCGTGAGCGACATCAATTTCGACATAGTAAACTTCGGCTATCAGGACGCCGATCCCTCGCACCGACAGGGGCCGTATTTCAAGAGCGAACACGTGTTGCAATACGTTCTGGGCGGACGAGGGTATTACGAAATACACGGCAAACGGCACACCGTAAAAAAGGGAGATCTGTTTTATCTTCCGAAAAACGTACTCCTTGCCTACTACGCCGACGAAAACGATCCTTACTATTATTACTGGATCGGCATCGACGGCGCGTCTGCAAAAAAGCTGACGGAACGCACGGGGCTTACGGAATTTTCTCCCGTAAAATATTACGGGGACGACGAAATCACCGCTTTCTACAAAGAAATCGAAAAATACCTGAACGAAAACACCTTTGCGGGACATCTCGCCGCCACGGGAAAAGCCTACGAACTGATGGCACGCCTGCTTGCCGGCAACGAGGATAACATTCAAAAATTAAAGAGCGTTTCCGTGGAATACGCGGACGCCGCCATTCAGTACATAAAGAACCATTTCAACGAAGACATCACCGTACAGTCCATCGCCGACCATATCGGCATAGGCAGAAGTTATCTGAGCGTTATTTTCAGCAGGCATACGTCTATGCCGCCCGTCGAATATCTCGTCCGTTACCGTGTGGATCAGGCGGGCAAAATGCTTAAACAAGGGCTTTCGGTAACGGATACGGCCATCAACTGCGGATTCAACTCACCCTCCCATTTTTCTGTGCAGTTCAAAAAAATAACGGGCAGAACGCCCGCGGAATTCAGAAAACGGAAAGGACAATGAAAAGAGGCCCGGGGAAATCCCCGAGCCTTCTTTTTATACGAGTTTGAGTACGGACAGCGTTACGTTCGTAAAGTCAACGGTATTCGCGGAGTTGTTGTACAGCGTAAGCGTGGTAGGCGAAGCCGCCGTAACGACCACGGTCTTGCCGCCGCTCGCGCTCTGCGAAGTATTTCCGTAAACGGTGGTAGTCGCGCCCGAAACTTCGGTGTCGTTGTCCCTCAGCTGAACGACGATATCGCCCGCCGTCTGCGAAGTGCCGCTGAAAGCATACGTTACGAGGTAAGTGCCCGCGGGTACGTTGACCGCGTTGCTCGAAACCGTCATCGTGCTTGCGGGAGAAGCCGCGAGCTGCGTGAGATTGATCGGCGTAGCCGTTGTGACGGATTGCGAGGCATTGCCAGCGGTAACGGCATCAGCCGTTCCAGTAGGACCTGTCGGCCCCGTCGGGCCCGTGGCGCCTTCCGCACCAGCAACGCCCTGAATACCCTGGGGCCCTTGCGCGCCTTCCGCACCCGTCGGACCCGTGGGACCTGTCGGGCCTGTAGCGCCGACTGCGCCTGCAATGCCCTGGATACCCTGCGGACCGGTCGGACCGGTTGCCCCTGTGGGACCTACGCCTGCGGGGCCGGTAGCGCCCGTAGGACCTTGTATACCCTGAACGCCCTGCGCGCCCTGCGGGCCGGTAGCGCCGGTCGGGCCGACAGGCCCCTGGATACCTTGCGGTCCCTGCAGTCCGGTTGCGCCTATCGGTCCCTGCGGACCGGCAGGCCCCGTGGCTCCCGTAGCGCCCGCGGGACCGGCCGCGCCCGTTACGCCTCTTGGTCCCATCGGACCTATTACAGGCTGCGGAACGATGACTACTTCCCTGCGCGGGCAGTTTCTGTCAACGCCGTTATTGCAACAATTAAATGACATAAAAAAATTCCTCCTTTTCTTATGTACCGCGTGTCATTTGATTCATTGTATGAAAAACGGCGTATAAATTGTTACGGTTGCGAAAGCAGTTTCTTTACCCGCTTGTAATCGGGGAAATTGTAATTCAGGTAATTATAAAACCTTTTATCGTGAAATCTGTTCAAGATATGCCCCAGTTCGTGCACAATGATGTAATCGAGGCATTCTTCCGCTTTTTTCACGAGCTGAAGATTGAAACAGAGACGGCGCGTTTTCGTATTGCACGTACCCCAGCGCGTGGTCATGTCTCTGATCACGAACGAAGAGGCTTTTAACCCCGTCCGCTCCTCCCAGAAGGGCAGGCGCGCGGCGATTTTATCCCGCAGCAGTTTTTTCAGTTCCCGCTTGAGCGCTGTTTCAGCGGGATCGAAACAACCTTTCAGCAGAAAGTCGCCGCCGCGGATCCCGTTCTTTGCCGCGTTGTATTTCAGCGCGTACGTCTGTCCGAAAACGCGAACTTGCTCCGCCTGGTCGTATTTCCAGAAAGTTTCCGTCTTTGCGGTTTCAAGATGTTTTTTCAGCCACTCGTATTTATCCGCGGCAAATTTTTTTATTTCCGCGTCGGAAACGAAAACGGGCACACTCATTTTCACCTTGCCCGTCTGCGTGATGCGCAGGTGCAGATTTTTCACGCGTTTTCTTTCGCCCTCGATCTTTATATCGCCGACGGACAGCTCGAATTTTTTTTCCATATTTTTATTGTATCACGAAAAGTCCGCGCTGTAAATAAAAAAGGACGGAGCTTTCGCCCGTCCTTTTTCCTTATTTATTGAAATATCTCTTCAAAAGCCCTTCGAACGCCTTGCCGTGACGGGCTTCGTCGCGCGCCATTTCGTGCACGGTGTCGTGAATGGCGTCGAGGTTGGCGGCCTTCGCTCTCTTCGCGAGGTCGGTCTTGCCCGCCGTAGCGCCGTTTTCCGCCGCAACCCTCAGTTCGAGGTTCTTCTTCGTGGAGGGAGTTACCACTTCGCCCAGAAGTTCCGCGAATTTCGCGGCGTGCTCCGCCTCTTCGTAAGCGGCCTTTTCATAATACAGGCCGATCTCGGGATACCCTTCCCTGAAAGCGACGCGGCTCATGGCGAGATACATGCCGACTTCGGAACATTCGCCGTTGAAGTTCATGCGGAGATCGTTTTTGATGTCCTCCGCGACGTCCGACGCAACGCCGACGACGTGCTCCGCAGCCCAGGTCATATCGCCCTGTTCCGTGAACTTTTCCTTAGGCGCCTTGCAGACGGGGCAAAAATCGGGGGCGCTGTCGCCCTCATGTACATAACCGCAAACCGAACAAACAAATTTTTTCATAATCCTTTCTCCTTTTTAATTGTTTTTCTCTCTACATTTATTGCAGTAACCGTAGTAGATGCACCTCGCTTCGGTTACAACCAATCCCATATCGGAAAGCTCTTTCGGTATATGAGCTTTTACGAAAATATCCGCGATTTCCCCGCAGTTTTTGCACACGAAATGAGAATGCTCCTCCGTATGCCCGTCGTAATGCGCGAATCCGCCGCCCGTTTCCAAAAGCAGGGCTTCGCTGCGGTCGGTCAAAAGCTTTAAGTTTCTGTAAACCGTTCCCCTGCTGATATCGGGCTTGATCTCTCTCGCGCGTTCGTACACGGTGTACGCCGTAGGGTGATCGTATGAATTTTTGAGGACCTGTATCACGACGTCTCTCGGATAAGAGCGCCGCCCCTTGCCCTCGGACATATTTTCAGCCATCGCAAATTCCTTATCAGTAATGATTACTATTATTATAGCACAAATTAACGATTTGTCAAGAGCTTTTACAAAAAAAACCAAAAAAACGCCGCAATTTTTTTGCGGCGTTTTTCAAACGATCTGAAAAGTGAAAAATTTAAGATAATCCGTTTCGGGCACGTTCCATAAGATCGGGTGATCGGGCGCCTGCTGCGCGCCCTCGATCTGCCTGAGCTGCACGCCCGCCTGACGCGCCGCCTCCTTGAGCATCTTCACGAAGAGTTCCTCCGTGGCGAAATGCGAACAGGAACAGGTGGCGAAATATCCGCCCCGCTTCGTCAGCCGCATGCCGCGGTAATTGATCTCTTTGTATCCGCGCATGGCTGAATCCACCGTCTTTCTCGATTTCGTGAACGCAGGCGGATCGAGCACCACGAGATCGAATTTCTTCTTCTCCGCCTCCAGGCGGGGGAGCAGGTCGAACACGTCCGCGACCTCGAAAGCGATCTTATCCTCCAGCCCGTTCAAACGGGCGTTTTCTTTCGCCGTTTCCACCGCCGTTTCGGAAATATCCGCAGCCAGCACGCTCTTAGCGCCGCCTTTGGCGGCGTTCAGCGCGAACGATCCCGTGTGCGTGAAACAATCCAAAACGTCCTTTCCCGCAGCGAGTTTTGCCACGCGCAGGCGGTTGAACCGCTGGTCGAGGAAAAACCCCGTCTTCTGTCCGTCCACGAAGTCCACCGCGTATTTTATGCCGTTTTCCACGATATACGACTTGCTGAAATCGGGCGTTTTGCCCTCCAGCGGATAAAACCCCTTATATTCCTCCAGTCCCTCGAGCTTGCGGATGGAAACGTCGTTGCGCTCGTAAACGCCGTCTATCTTCTGGCCGTCGGCTTCCAGCACTTCCACGAGCAGGCGGAAGAGCAGGCCTTTGATCTTGTCGATCCCGAGCGAGAGCACCTGCGCGACGAGGACGTTGCCGAACCTGTCCACGGTCAGTCCCGGAAACATATCCGCTTCGCCGAAAATCAGGCGGCAGGCCTCCGTTTCGCCGCAAAGTACCGTCTTGCGGTATTGATAGGCGTATTCGATACGGCGCCTGTAAAACGCCTCGTCGAACGTATCGTTCGCGTTATACGATATGATGCGAACGCGGATTTTGGAATGGTCGTTGATAAATCCCGTGCCGAGGTATTTGCCCTTTTTGCTCACTACGTCCACGAGATCGCCGTTCTCATAGGCGCCGCTTAGGGAAATTATCTCTTCCGCGTACACCCACGGGTGCCCGGCCTCCGCACTCCGTTCGCATTTTTCGGTAACGGCCGCCCTTACGTAATTTCTTTCCTTCATATTATTTTACCGTTTCTTTTACGTCCTCCAGCTCTTTCAGCCACAGCGCGGCCTGCGCGTCGCTCGGCATGCGCCAGTCGCCGCGCGGCGAAAGCGACACCGAACCGATCTTCACGCCGTCGGGCAGGCAGGAACGCTTGAACTGCTGCGAGAAAAACCGCTTTACAAAGGTTTCCAGCCATTTATATATCGTTTTGGGAGAGAAATCGCCGTTGAAAGTCTTGACCGCGACGGCATAGGTCTTGCGCGGCGAAAACCCCGCGCGCAGCATATAGTAAAGGAAAAAGTCGTGCAGTATATACGGACCTACCAGCTCCTCCGTCTTCTGGCTTATCTCGCCGTTTTCCGCCGGCAGCAGTTCGGGGCTGACGGGCGTTTCCAAAATATTCGAAAGCACCGTTTTCAGCCGCGAAGGACTGTTCGCCGCCGTGTATTCCACGAGGTAGCGCACCAGCGTTTTCGGCACGGAGGCGTTTACGCCGTACATGGACATATGATCGCCGTTATACGTGGCCCAGCCGAGCGCGAGTTCCGAAAGATCCCCCGTGCCGACGACCAGCCCGCCCGTGGAGTTCGCCACGTCCATGATGACCTGCGTGCGTTCACGCGCCTGCGCGTTTTCGTACGCCGCGTCGTAGAGATCGAGCGGGTGCGAAATATCCTTCAGATGCCGCGTAACGGCTTTTGCGATATCTATCTTTTTCAGCGTGATCTTGAGCGCGCGCGCCAGTTTTACCGTATTGTTGAACGTGCGGGACGTGGTGCCGAAACAGGGCATCGTGATGCCGAGAATATCCTTCGGCTCGCGGCCGAGCGATTTCATCGCCCGTGCGGCGACAAGCAGGGCCAACGTGCTGTCCAGCCCTCCCGACAGCCCTATGACCACGGTCTTTGCGCGCACGTGCTCTACACGCTTTTTTAATCCCGCCGCCTGCATGGTCAAAATAAGCTCCGCGCGGGAGGACAGTTCGGCTTTATCCGCTGGCACGAAGGGCGTTTTCGGGTATTCGCGCGTGAGCACGGTAACGCTGTCGTCGCAGGAAAAATCGATATAGCGGTAGCCTTCGGCCGCGCGGTAGCCGTGGTTGAACAGACAGCTCCGCTCGTAGGCGATAAATCCGACGTCGATTTCCGCAAAGAGCGCCTTGTTTTCAAACAATGTGCCCGAACGCAGGATTTTTCCGTTTTCCGCTATGAGATTGTCGCCCGCAAAGACCATGTCCGTGCTCGACTCGCCGTCGCCGCCGTCCGCATATACGTAGCCCGCGACGATCCTCGCGGAATGCGAAGACACGAGCTGACGGCGGTATTCGGATTTTCCGACCGTTTCATCGCTGCACGAGAGGTTCACGATGATGTTCGCCCCAGCCAGAGCGTGGTCGGCGGAAGGCGGTTTCACTGCCCACAAATCCTCGCATATTTCCGCGGATACGGTGAAATCTTCAAAGCCCCGCGCCCGAAAAACCAGCTTTTTGCCGAACGGCACCTCTTTTCCCCCGAACGACACGAAGCCGTTTTCTTCGGGACAGGGGGCAAAATAGCGCTTTTCGTAAAATTCCCGATAATTCGGGACAAACGTTTTCGGTACGAAAGCGAGCACCTCACCGCGGTTTAACACGGCGGCGCAGTTGTAGATCAGCCCGTCCTTCCGCAGCGGCAATCCGACGAATATCAAAAGGTCGCTCTCCTTTGCGGCCGCGGCGATCTCCGCCAGCGCGCGGCGCGCGCCGCCGAGCAGTACGTCGCTGTAAAAAAGATCGCCGCAGGTATAGCCCGTAAGACAGAGTTCGGGCAAAACCAAAAGCGCCGCGCCGTTTTCCCGCGCTTCGCTGACCGCCCTTAAAATACTGAGTTTATTGAAGTCGACGTCCGCGA
>UQZE01000092.1 GCA_900545325.1 uncultured Eubacteriales bacterium | reverse complement strand
CGTCTTGTATCTCACTGGGACTTTTATATCCCCGTGCTTTGCATGGTATTCGTTTAAATATGACATATTCTTTTCGAACAGATAGCCGTGCTTGTTCCAGATCATTCCTATCCCGTCGAGGCGCAAAATTTGTTCTTCCGTCAGCTTGCCCACGCCACTTTCGCCCGCCCGCTTCTGCCTCAAATTCACGATCCACGCGCCCAGCGCGTATCCCGTTTCCGTTACGTATTCCGCCTTTACGTCGAGGTCGTTGTGTTCCCTATAATACTTTTCCGCCTCGGCAAAGCCCCTTTCGAACGCGAGTTCGAAACGGTTTTCCCAAACCATTCCGATCTCGTCCAGAAGTTTTATCTTTTCTTCCGTCAGTATTCCCGACGCTCGCCCCGCCCGGACGTTTCTCTGCGTCTGTATCCAGCTCCCGAGCGACAAACCGGTTTCCGTCTTATACCGTTTCGCCACGTTCAGGTTTTTATTCTTGTCGTAATACTTCTTCGCTTCTTCATACATCAGCCGCCACGACGCGGCGAGCGTATTTTCCAACGCTTCGAACAACTTCCGGCATTCGCGCACCTCGTCGTAAATTTTGAACCTTTCGTTGACGATCTCTTTCCCCTCTCCCGTCAGGCGGTAGTAATTGACGATCGTTTCCATTTCCCGCTGCACCGTGCCGATACTGTAGAGGTTTTCAAAATTATTGACGATATCGAATATCACGGGACTTTTTCCTTCCGTAACCGACAGCGCCCTGCCGATCTGCTGTTTATATACGATCGGGGATACCGTCGGCCGGAACAGTATTACCCCGCTCACGTTTTCCACGTGCACTCCCTCGTTGAGCATATCTATGCAGTACAGCAGTTTCAGATGTTCCGTATCGTCCTTTTTGAACTTTCCGAATTCCTTGCCCGCTTCGGGATCTTTTGAGTATACGCGGTATACATGCGGCGCGCTGTCGACGTCAGCAAACATTTCTTTCGCTCGGCGGCTCATTTCCGCAAGATGTCTTTCGTCAGAACAGAAGACGATATATTTTCCGGTCCTGTCTTCGATATGCTTTGCGAATATCTCTTTCAATCCTTCCGCCTTTTCAAGCGCCCGGCGCAATGCTTCGAGATATCCTTCCGCCGCGGAACGCACCGCCGCGCTTTTTGCATTATTCACCCGCCTTTCCCAGCGCGACAGGTCGCGCTTACAGGAATAAAGCGCCGTTACGTATACGGGAGAAGGCAGTATCCCCTTGACGATCGCCTCTCCCAATGTCATTTCGCTCGCGACGTTCCCCTCAAACAATTCGTCGGACATATCCCTCCGGTTGTCGAGATAACGCACGCTCGTTGCGGAAAGACCCAACAGTTTCGCTTTAGGCAAATGCGCGAGCAATCGCGCCACCCCCTTTCCCCACGCCGCGGCGCCGCTGCGGTGAAATTCGTCAAGCACGATATAATCCGCCTTTATATCCCTCAGTTCTTCCTCGGACAGCTGCATGAGTTTCGCGTATGTGAAAAACGCGATATTCGCGGGTGCTTCGCCTCCCGTCGCTTTTTTCAGGTTTTCCAGCTGCGTTTCATAGATATATTCGCTCGATGAAAGCCAGCAGATCTTTTCCTTTTCATGTTCCCACGCAAGACAAAAACCGATAAAGGACTTCCCCGTACCGGTCGGATGCACTATTGCCGCTTTTCCGCTCTCTTCCAGCATTCTTACGGCCTTTTCATATGCTCTTTTGTTATGCGGATACATTTCATACTGCATGTTTTTCTTCCGTTCTCGCTCTTTCCTTCTTCCTGCGCTTATTTGTATGTTATGCGCCGAAAAAAGATAGCGTAACGGCAAAAACGCCGCTATTCCATTGGAAAGCGGCGTTTATTTGTTATTTTGTTTTGAAATATTTTATCCTTTTGTATATTCCTATTAAATAAATTTGACTTGCCCTTTGTTACGTGGTATAATGTGTATATCTTGACGGGTATTCCTTTTACTTAAAACGGCGCATAACATACAATTATGCGCCGTCTTTTTTTATATTCACAAATGACTTACACACGAAAATTCGCCCCGTTTTCGCCCAAAAAAAAGACCGACTTTTTCGTCGGTCTCTTCGTGCTTTTTCGCAATGTAAAATGTATTTCTCTTTCTCAAGCCACTTTTTTATTTGCTTTCGCGACGTTTTTTCAATAACAACCAAACGCCTGTGCCAACGGTTAGAATCGCCAAAACAGGCATAGCCGCTACCGCGCTCGATTTACAAGAACAACCTTTATCATCCGTTTTATCAGTTTCTCCGGGTTTTTCTTCACCATTGCCGACCGTGACGGTAAGTGTCAAACTCTGTCCGCCGTATTCTACCGTAACGGTATTCTCACCGAGAACGAAAGGCGCCGAAGTTACCGTATAGCCGCTGTAAAGAGGTTCTGTGATCCCGTCCGCATACGTTACGTCAAGCACCAATCCTGCGGTAGAGAAAATATCGCCCACTTCATAATTGTCGAGATTGGGCATGTTTTTGACCGAGATTGAAACGACCGCAGGTTTATTGACGGTAACGTTCATCTGCGTAGTAAGGTTTTCATATCCGATCTTTACGGTACGCGACGTTTCGCTGAGCGCACCCGTCGTCAACACTTTATACCCTTCCGCAATCATCTCTCTCGAACCGTCCGACCAAATAAGAATAAGCTCCATGCCCGCAGGATCGAATTTCTCACCGCGGATGTAAACCGTCTTGTCCGGCGCCGTTCCGATAATAATACTTTCCTTTACTACTGTTTCGCCGAATGCAGCAGCTTTTTCAACGGATAAAGAATTTTTTATGTATCAAAAAAGCCAAGTGCAAAATGCGCTTGGCTTTTCGTGTCTCTTGTTTCAAAATTTTATACTTTGGGTACGATAAGTTCCATGTCCGAATCGGGGTAGCTGCAGCATGGATGGAAATAGCCGAATTTTTCGTCCGCCAGCCTTCGTTTATCCGCGCCCACTATTGAAAACTTTCCCGATACGAGTTTGCTGTGGCAGAATCCGCAGCCGCCTGCACGGCATTTTGACGGGACGCGCAGGCCGCCCCGCTCCATTGCCGTCAAAACGGTCTCCCTCGAATCGGCGGGTACGTTAAACGTATCGAAACCGATCCTAACCGTAAGGCGGAACTTCTGTTCTTTCACATCGCGTAAGCCCGCACAGTTCGCTTCTTTTTTGATCCTGCGCAGGGGCAGTCGAAATGCCGTAAGTTCTTTATCCGCAAACGCATACATCGCCGCAGGCCCGCACATCATTACGGTAAAATCCCCTTCCGCGTATTTTTTAATAATTTCCGCGCCGATAAAACCGTGTTCGTATCCTTCTTTTACTTCGTCGCTCAGAACATAAACCAATTTGATTTTTTCCGAAACCAACTTATCGAGTTCTGTTTTAAAAATGAGTTCGTTTTCCTTTTTGGCGCCGTATATGATCGTCAGCTTGAAATCCTCCGTGCCGTCGGCGATTGCCTGCGCCATACTGTAAAAAGGCGTGATCCCGCTGCCGCCCGCAAGCGCGACGACGTGCGCGGCGTCCTTAACGGGTTCGTAATAAAAATCTCCCGACGGATCGCCTATGGTAAACTCGCCGCCGACCGCGGCGTTATCGAAAAGATACCCGCTGAAAAAACCGCTCTTTTTTACAGTAAGCGCTAATCTGCCTTTCAATGCCTCCTTAGGCGAAGAAGAGATCGCATACGGGCGGGAAACTTCGCTTTCGCCGACTTTACAGCCGAGCGTTACATACTGCCCTGCGCGAAAATAAAAGGATTTTCCCGTATCGAACACAAATGTTTTTGTATCGGCGGTATTTTGTTTTATTTCGGCAAGTTTCGCCGTTCTGTATCCCGGATGGAGAATTTTGGCCGTTTCGTTTACCCGATACGTTACGGGCAACGGTTTAGACGAACCCGATTTGAGTTTTTCACGGCGTTTCGGCACCATTTTTTTGAAACGCAGCAAATCCATAAAACCGAAAACCTGTTTTTTAAACTTAAATGCCATTTTTCACCCCTCCTTTTTTATATCGCCGACCGTTTGCCGCCCGGAAATATCGCCCGAAAAATACGCGCTAGAAAAACCGGATAATCTCATTGCATAACCGCCGGCAAAGCGCAGACCTCGGATCTTATGATCTTCGTCCATCATTTGCAAACGGGGCATCAAACCGTCCCAATACTGAGATTCGTAGCCGTATATCACGCCTTGAGGATGCCCGCAGTATCTTGCGTAAGTCATAGGCGTCGCAACGGAAATCTCTTCTATGTGTCCGCGCAGTTTTGCGCCTGTATCCTGCTCAAAACGGTCGATCATCTTATTTGCGACATAGTTTTTCGTTTTATAATAATCCTCCGCTTTTACGTTTCCCCAATCGTCGGACATATACAGAGTGGTAAAATACATCATACAGGTATTTTCAGGGGAACATTCGGGATATGCGCGGTTAAGGCAGACAGTCGCCTGAACGTTGTTGTCGCGGATCGTACGCATCTTTTCATACTGCGCCGCGGTATCCATCGTATCGTACAGAAAATAATTGTGATTTTCTATCCCCAAATCGTCCGCGCTCGCGTCAAGCCCCAAAAACATGGTGAATCCTCTGCCCGAGAATTTGCGCGCGTTGGCAGCGCGGATTTCCTCCTCCGGAACTTTATCCATCATTTTTCCGAATACGAGATGCGGCGCACAGTTCGCAATCACATGGCGCACGGCGATTTCCGTACCGTCGTCCAATACCACGCCGTTTACGCCGCCGTCCGACTTATCCGTCAATATCCTGACGGCCTCTGTATTGAATAGCACGTCGCCGCCGAGTTCCCGAATACGTTCCGTAAAGGCCAGAGATATTTCATGCGAGCGCATTTTGGGCATAAGGATTCCTCGGCGGATATATCTGTTGACCATGGAAGCATAGTGCAGAAAACTCAAATCGTCGCAATGCGCGCCGAGATAACACCAGTACGCATTGAGAATGTGTACGGCTTTTTTCGGCATTTTCAAAGCTTTCAAAACTTCGTTGACGGAATAGGAGCCGCAGCGCACGAAATTGCCGTAGTGTTCGACCATATATTTCGGATCGGTCTTGCCGTTTACGGAAGAACTGTATTCCTGCGCAAGGCGGATTTCCTCCGCAAGATCGAAAAATTTCTGCATCGATTTTCGGCTGCCGGGAACGTATTTTTCCATTTTCGAGATAAATGCGTTCACCCCAAGCGGCATGGAAGCGTCGAGTTTTTCCGCGCGGGAAATCACGCGGTATGCGTCGGGAATTTCCGTCCATTCGATCTTATCGGTTACGCCCAGTTCGTCGAAGAGGACGCGCAAATCCCCCGCGTTGTCTGGCGGACCGAAATCGTTCAGTTCGTGCAAAGACGCTTCGAACTCGAATCGTCCGCGGCGGAAACTCGTGGCAAACCCGCCGGGCAGATTGTGCTTTTCCACAAGCAGCGTTTTCGCACCGCTTTGCGCAAGCCGCACCGCCGCGGTCAGCCCGCCGTTTCCGGCGCCGATCACTACAGCATCGTACTTTTTCATGTTTCACTCCTTTTCTTTTAAATTTTTTACGAGCCCGCGGAAAACATCGCCGAGCATTGAACTTATCTCTTTTTCAGAAAACCGCGCCGCCCCCGTAGCGATCATTGTCGCTATCCCGTGTGAAAAAATCCACATTTCCCGATAGATCTTTTTGGCCTCTTCGCCTTTTATATTTTCCGATTCCGCCATGACGTCGAGAATATATTCCATTTCCACATCCGCTCCGATTATATCCGTCTTTCCGAAGTCGCTCATGAAAAGCAGTTTGAAAAGCCCGCGTTCCTCGGTTGCAAACCGTATATAATTTAAGCCTATCGCCATATATTTTGAAATACAGGCCCGCTGCCGTCTCAGATTTTCGCCGAAAACGGACAGCGCGCGGTCAAATACTTCGCGCCGCAGTTCCTCCATATTGACGTAATGCCAGAAAACGGGCTGCGTGGAACAATGCAGTTTTTCTGCGAGCGCCTTTGCCGTCAAAGCGGTTTCGCCGCCCTCGCGGACGATATCCATCGCTCCGCAAAGTATATCTTCTTTACTTACTTTCGGTTTCGGCGGCACCGTTTTTCACCTCACTTTATATATTGTTCGTTATATATCAATTAATATATTACATTAAAAACTTATCTTTGTCAATACCTGTTTGTAATTTTTATTAAAAAAAGATAAATCCGGCCGTTTCCGAATTTATCTTACATTTTGTTCTTTTATTATTTTTTTCAGATCGACTGCGGAACCGCGGTTATATCTTTTAACTTGATAAAGGCAGGTCGGTTCCCCTCTTTTTATTATGCTGACGCCTTCGTTGCAGGTAAGCATCATGGAAAACCCCTCTTCGGATAAAATCTGTTTCGTAAGCGAATTATACGCGCCGAACGGGAAAGCGTAAACTTTCGGTTTCACGCCGCATTTTTCAGATAACACGTTTTGGAGCTTTTCCGTATCTCTTTTTAACGCAATGGCATAATCTTCGTCGCTTTCTCCTTGTTTTTGTTTTGCGCCGAAACGCGGTTTATAGTTGTGCATGTCGAAGGAATGATTGCCGATCTCGAACGTTCCGCAAGCGGCGGCTTTTTCGATCTCCTCCCATGTCAGATAGGAATAATTGACGTGCCCGCCCGTGCCGTTGACCGTGCTGTTTTCCGAATATCTGCCGATCACCGATATCAGCGCGGTAAAACCGTACTTTTCGAGAATATCTTTTCCGTAATACCAGCTGTTGTAATGACCGTCGTCAAACGTGATCAGAACGGGTTTTTCGGGCAGAGTTCCCCCGGCATTCACATAGTCGATCACCTCGGACGACGTAACGGAAGCATACCCGCTTTCTTTCAGCAGAGCGAGGTCTTTTTCCAGCATTTCGGGGTCGACGATATATTTGGACTTCGCTTTCGGCAGAAGCTGATGATACATGAGAACCAGCAAAGGCGTTTCGTCTCTTTCCTCCGCAGCTCCCCTTGCAGTCCCCCAGCCGCAGGAAAAACATAATGCCGCGAGCATGCAGGCCGCGATTTTTTTCATACGATAGAGCATAAAGGTATTATGCGCTTTTTAAGGTTAGTTATGTATATGCGTACGAAATCGACATGCTTGTTTTTGGCCTTAAATCCCTATGATAAACAATATTTTAATCTCCGAGTTTCCCTATTTGAAGAAGAAAGATTTTCTTGAAACAGGAATATGCCTGAAATACAAAGCTCACCGCGGTTACGGTGAGCTTTACGGAAATTCCGCTATTATTTTTGTTTTTTTCTGTTTTTATACAGGGCGGCCAAAGCGAATACAACTATTGCGAAGCCAATGCCGCCTATAATTGCCGCCAACGTAACGACCTGCGCTTTATTCATACCGTCAGACGGTTCGGGAACATCTTCCGGCGAACCTTGCGGCGCGGAGGTTTTCAAAGCAACGGATTCTACGCAGAAAGGCACGTCTTCCTTTCCGCACAGAACAACTTTGTGCCATTTTTCTTCCATGAGTTCGGAAAGAAATGCCGGACCTTCCGTTTCCCGAGGATTTACCGTCGCGAGATATTCTCCGTCAAGCACAATGTCGAAAGCGCCGAACACGTCGGAAAATTCTGAATAAATCGCAAATTGCGAACCGTAAAAGCCAAATTCGGCGGTCGCGTTGTTCCTGCCTTCAAGAACATGCCCGAAAGAGGAAAACGCCACGGTCTTTTTCCAATTGCCTTTATAAACGATTCTGCCGTCGTCGGGAGAAAGGCGGGTGAAACCGTCGTAAACGAGAGAAAAATTCATTTTTCTGAAAGCAATATACTTCGGAGTATTCGCATAAGTATCCGTAACGATAAGTTTATAGTACCGCACGTTTTTCTCGCGGAATCGAATCACGGTTTTATTATCGGACACCTCGGCGTCCCGCACCTCCGCTATCAGGCTCAGATTATCGGGAGAAAGACCTCCGTACAGCGAAAAGTTTTTAGGATTGTATTTTTTGGAAGGCTCGCCGTAGATCGTAAACGTATTGACGGCGGCGGTTTGCCCCAAATCGGCGGTTATGATAAACGGATTTTCTTCCGTTATATCCGTTTTGTCGCTGTGAATGAAATTCGTTTCGTCTTCGTCAAACAGATTACCGACAGAATAGCTGTCGTCCCAAGGCTTGTAATTCGCCTCCATCAACGTTCCCGCCGCATACTCCTCGGAATATGTTTCCGCATACGTTTTCCGATAGCGGCTTTCCGTGAGAAAAATCGGTTCGGGTTCGTAAGAAAGCCGATAGGCGTTCGTTACGATAGACTGCTGCACCGAATTTCCC
>UQZE01000091.1 GCA_900545325.1 uncultured Eubacteriales bacterium | reverse complement strand
GGTGTAAAAATTATTAAAGCGGCTGTGGTTACTCATGGAGAGGATGAGAATCATCCATACATAATTAATGATTGCACGAGTATACTTACATTGACCAGGGGATTACAGGTAAGTACCAAAGTAAAAGAAAACAGTTTTTGAAATTGGTCAGGGATTGTATAGAGGGGCGTATTGATGTGGTCTATGTAAAACAGATGCGTCGATTCGGGCGTAATACCCTGGAAACCATACAGACAATTGAAAAGTTGCGAGCATATGGGGTCGCAATTAGGTTTGTAATGGATGGCATTGATACGATTGAGGACAGGGGATGCAGTCGTTTGACTATGTTGGCAAATATGGCCGAAGAGGAACGTGATAGCCTGCAGGAGACGATGATTTGGTCTTTTCAGCATAGAATGGAGCAAGGCGATTATGTTTTTCGTCCCGATCTACTTTTTGGCTATGCCCTTAATAAAAATAAAGAAATGGTCATTGTTGAGAAAGAGGCAAAAGCCGTCAGGTACATTTTTGAGACCTATGCTGCAGGCGGCCGAGTGGTTGATATAGAAACGTGGTTAAACGAGCATGGTTATATTACACGCAAGGGCAATCCGTTCTGTAAAAGTTCAATCGGAGATATTTTGCAAAATGAGAAATACTATGGTGACCTGCTCATAGGCAAAACTCGAATGGACGGTCCGAGACGAGTGCGTAATGAAGGCGAATCACCTATGTATCTTCATGAAGGGCATCACGAAGGGATTATTTCCAAAGAGTTATTCGATAAATGCCAAGAGGTTAGGCAATCAAGACATTATACAACTAAAAAGGATTATTCGGACTCCGACATTTTCTGCAAAAAGGTATATTGCGGGCAATGTGGGAGTCTTTATTTTAGACAGGGGCGCGTAAATTGCGTGAGTGATTTTTCTCAAACGGCTTTTGCTTGCGGCTTGGCAGTCAGGAGCAAAAGGAGTAAATGCCGAAATAAGCTGCAGCGCATCGGAACTTTGAAAGATGGGTTTGTTGCAGTATATAATTTCCTTTAAGATAAGCGTTGAAGTTCTTGATAATTATAAGACCAGGGATGAGATAAGGAGGGTTTATGTTAGCGAGTAATGTAAAGGTCATTCAGCCTAAAAAATTATTCAATATAGAAGAGAATGCAAAGCGGATTTTAAGGGTGGCAGGGTATGCCCGTGTTTCAACGGGTAGACCTGAACAGAAAACCAGTTTTGAGTCGCAGCAAAAGCACTATAAAGAGTTGGTGGCAAAGCACTCGGATTGGATAGATGTTGGCTTATATGCTGATGAGGGCATAACGGCAACGAGTATGCGTAAAAGAAAGCAGTTCCTGAAAATGATACAGGATGCAAAGGATGGGAAAATCGATAGAATCATTGTTAAATCGGTCAGCCGCTTTGCTCGTAATACGGTGGACTGCTTGGCTACGGTTGAGGAATTGACGGCCTTGGGCGTGGATGTATTCTTTGAATTACAGAATTTGAGCAGCCTACAAGATAGCAAAACCACGAGAATGCAACTGACTATGTATGCATCGATGGCGCAAGAGGAATCGGAAACCCTAAGCGAATCAGTCGCATACGGAATTAGAGAGGGGATTAAAAATGGTCGTTATCGTGCGCCGAAAGCATACGGATATCGTTTGGACGAAAATAAAAGGCTTGTGATTGACCCCGAACAGGCAGAGGTTATCATGTTTATTTACAATACCTTTTTACAGGGATATACGGTCGGACAGATTTGTGCGATGCTGAATGCGCGTGAAATACCTGCTCCTCGCGGTGGAATTTGGTATGATAGCACCGTGGATGGAATCCTGAAAAATGAAAAGTATATAGGTGACCTTCGGCTTGAAAAAACGGTCAGTACAGATTTGAAAACCCGCCGCAGAGTGCCGAATATCGATGGGCAACAATTTTATGTGACGAATAACCATGAGGGGATTATGTCCGAAAGGATGTTCAAAAGGGTTCAGGATGAAATCGAATACAGACAGAATTTACGCGGATATAGCGGATCGGGGAAATCCGCATATACCACGCAATACCCCTTTTCAAACAAACTATTTTGTGGCCATTGTGGTAGCAAATACCGTAGGCATAGTTACGATTTGAAAAGAAAGGATGCAGAGGGAAATCCTAAAATTGAAAAGGTTTATACATGGGTGTGCATTAACCATAAACTCAATAAAAAGACAGCTTGCCCGCAAACGCAGGTGAAAGAGAGTTCTCTTGAAAAAGCATTCATTGCGGCCTTGAATACCCTTATTGAGGACCAGGACGGTTTTGTAAAAACGGTTATTGAGAATATCTCGGAGGTATTAAATACGCGTCTTTCGGAGGCCTCACTTGAGGGCAATAAAGGCCGCTACGAGGCGAAACAAAAGGAATTGCAGAATGTATTGGCGAATAGCCTTAAAACGCCAACGGCCGAAAACGCGCGGCTTTATGAGGGGTTGGTGCAGGAACTTGAATCGTTGAAGAAAAAAATCGAAACAGAGGAGTTGGAACGGTCAAAAACCTTGATGAGTAAAACCAGGACATTGGAATTTGAGCAGTTTATCACTTCGAGCAAATTATTTCATGAGTTCGATGAGATGGTGTTCCGTAAACTGGTTGAAAAGGTAGTGATATGCGAGGATTCAGTTGTTTTCAAATTCACTGATTACCTGGAACGCGAAGTTCCATTGATTGATTAAAATTCATAAAATTTGGGCCGATTGGGTAACCATTCGGCCTTTTTTTTCTTTCTAAAATTAGTGGTGATTTTTTGCATTTATCCAAAAAAGGACTTCGTTTATTGACACCGATTTGTCTAATGGTAGTTGGGTAGTCTTTGAGGTCTTTTTGTCAGACTTTTTTGACTGTCGAAACAGCTCGACAAGAGTGTGAACCCCTTTTACGCGATGATCAAGAAATCGGAAAAGGACGTTTACGGCAAGGACGTGAAAAAGCTCGTTACCTGCGGCGTGAACGGCGGCGTGGGCGCGGGCGCGGAGGACGGGGAACTTCCGCAGGCGGGCGGAAACCTCTATAAGGAGCTAACGCTGACGCTCAAAAACCTTTACGGCACGGTGGAGATCAGCGACAAGGCCGTGCGCGCCGCGGCGGGGGACGCCGGCAGGTTCGTCAACCTGCTGTCCGCGGAAATGGACGGGCTTTTGAAGTCCGCGAAATATAACTTCGGCAGAATGCTCTTCGGCGACGGTTCCGGCAAGCTCGCCACCGTCAAGAGCATAGCGGGCGGCGTCATTACGGTCGATTCCGCGAAATATCTCGAAGAAAATATGACGATAGACTTTTTCGACATGCTCGGAGATCCGTTCTCGCCCAACATCAGGCGCAGGATCGTTTCGGTGGACAAAGAGAAGAATACCTTCCGCGTGGACGGCGCCGTGCTCACCGAGACCGCCGTGCCCGCGGACAGCACGGTCGGCGTGCAGGGGGCGGGCGCGAACGAGCTGACGGGGCTGAAGGCGCTCTTCGGGGATTCCATGTACCTCTACGGGCTGAACAGATCGCAGAACGCCTGGCTCAAGCCCTACGAAAAGGCGGTGGAAGGCGATATAACCGAACTCGACATACAGACCGCGCTCGACGACATCGAGGAGCGCTGCGGCTCGAAGATCGACCTTATTTTATGTTCGCTCGGCGTGCGCAGGGCGCTGCAGAAGATGTTTTCCGAACAGTCCGCGCGCCTCGAAAGCATGGAACTCGCCGGCGGTTACAAGGCTATGAGCTACAACGGCATCCCCATCGTCGCGGACAGGTTCTGCGACGGCGGTACGATGTATCTCGTCAACACCGCGGACTTCACGCTCTGTCAGCTCTGCGACTGGCAATGGCTCGAAGGCGAGGACGGTTCCGTCCTGCGGCAGGTGCCCGGCAAGCCCGTCTATTCCGCCACGCTCGTGAAATACGCCGACCTTCTGTGCGAAAGGCCGTGCGGACAGGGCAGGATTACGGGGATCGCCGAAATCTGACGATGCGCCCCGCCCGTTTCCGCGGGCGGGGCAAAGGGGGTTTTATGTTGTTCAAGGATATAGCGAAACTCACGGCGGGGCTGCTCGACAGGGAGGACGTCGCAGAGGATATCGAAAGCGGCGCGGGCAGCGCGCAGACCAAGCGGGAAAGGGCGCTGATCGAACGCTGCGTCAACCTTGCGATCGCGCAGACGGCGGCGGAATACGCGCCGCTCAGGGCGGAGGCGGAAATATATACCGAAAACGGCCTTGTGGAATTTTCCGCGCTGGAAAAAAACGCCGCGGACCTCGTACGCGTAACGGACAGATACGGCAACGATCTGGCGGTGAAATATTATACCGACTACTTCAAGACCGCGCCCGGAACGATCCGCGTGGAGTACACTTATCTGCCCGACCGCTGCGCGGCGGACGACGAAGCGCCTTTGGGCGACAGGCGGATCACCGCCTCGCTGGTGGCTTTCGGCGCGGCGGCGGAATACTGCCTTATCGCGGGGCTTTACGACGAGGCCGCGGCCTGGAACGAAAAATACGTCGGGGGCATGCGGCGCGCGCTGACGGGAAGAAACAAAGTCATGAAGGAGCGGCGCTGGGTATGAAACTGCCCCGCGCCTCGGGGAGGCGTTATGGAAGGATATGAAAATTTTCCCGTCGGGAAGAGGCGGAGCAAGGAAGTGTCGCTCGCGGCGAACATAGAGGAAAGTTTCGGCTTCGACGAAAAACTGTCGCCCGCGTTCTCTCTGCGCCCCGCAAACCGCGCCGTACCCGCGGATACGGAGGCGCTTTATCCTTCGGCGTTCGGCGCGGTGTACGCCTATGCCGCGGGCAAGCTCTGGCTGCTCGCGGAAGGCGGGCCGGAGGAAAAGGGCTCGTTTGCCGCGCCGCCCGCTTATGCGGCGGGCTTTTATGAGGGGGAGGAGGCCGATATCTTCGGCGACGGCGGCTCGCTTTTGTTCCTCACGGCGGGCGGGAGCGGCGTTCAAGAGAACGTGAGCGGGCGGCCGCTCTGCGGCTGCCGCGGTTCGCTCGTCCTCGCGGACGGCGGCGCGGTGCGCGTGTCCGCGCCCTTTTCCCCGCATGAATTTTCGGTCGGGGCGGGCGCTTGGGAGTGGCGCGTCGACCCGCAGGCGGGCGGGATCGTGGGCGGCGCGGAGATCGGCGGCAGCCTGTACGTATTCTGCGAGCGCGGCGTTTACCGCAGCACGCCCGACGGCTACGCGCGGGAAGCCGAAATATCGCGTATTCCGACGGATACGGAAAAAATATGCGCATTTGCGGCGGAGATCGGGCGGGCTTACTGCTTTACGTCCGCGGGGAGACTGTACGTGTTCGACGGCGATTTCAGGCTCCTTGCGGAGGAAGCGACTTTCAAGCCTTCCACGCTGAAAGCCTGCGCGTTCGCCGGCGGGTGCGCCGTGTCCGTTTCGCCGGGAAGACTGCTCGCGTACGACGCGGAAAGGCAAAGCGTATCGCGCATAGCGGCGGAAGTTTCCGCTCTCGGCGGGAGATTTGCGCTCGCCGGGAACGAACTGACGGCGTTTTCGCGGGAAAACGCGGGCGGCCGCGTCTTGAGCAAGCCGATCGATTTCGGCACCCGCGCGCCCAAAAAGCTCGCGCGGCTGGATTATTCGGGCAGGGGGCGCCTTTCGGTCGGCGTGATTTCCGAACGGGGGCAAAAGCGCTTTTCCCTCGCCGAGGGGGAAAGCGCGTATCCGAAGATGAGCGGGCGCTCGTTTCAATTTTCCGTGGAAACGGAGGCGGGCGCGGAAATCGGAAAAATAACGGCCGTATATACCGTGATCGGGGAGGAATGACATGGATTTCGAATTGCCTGCAACAAAAGAGGAATTGCAGGATTTATTGCGGGAAATAGACGATTATTACAGAAACTACAAGGGCGAATACGAGGAAAAGCCGCTCGAAGAGCCGATGTTGCAGAAACTTTCCTTCACGCCGTCGTCCGAAGAGAGCGTGCGGCGCGCCGTCGAGGCGGAATTCGGGGAAAAAACGGACGCGGAAGCCGCGGAAAAGACCGCGGAATACGAAGCGCTCTGCCAAAAATACGACGATCTCGCCTCCGCCGAAGATACGGAAACGGAAAAGCGGCTGGCGGACGCGGCCGCCGCGTACGAAGAAAAACTCAAAAAGCTGGAGGCAGACGCGGCGAAACGGGGGATCGCCCGTTCGAGCGCTTACCTCAGCCTGCGGGCGGCGCTGGAAACGGAGTACGAGGGCGAAAAGGCGGAGATCGGGCGGCAGGCGCGGGAAAAGACGGCGGGATACTTGCGCGAGCGGGATTTTTACCGCCTCCGCGCCGATCTCGTCGCGTCGGCGGTCGAAATGAAATACGGGGCCGCCGTCGAGGCGGAAGTCCGCTCCCGTATGCAAAAAGAACGCGAATACGCCGACGAGGTAACGAGATACAACAATCAGGTGGAGGAAAAACTCGTCAAGGGCAGAAACGACAAGACGGAAACGGAAAGCACGCTGAAACTCCGCTATCTGGAACTGACCGCGAAGGGCCTCACCGAAGAACAGCTCGTACAGCTCGGCTATTATAAGGACACCATACGGGCGATCGACGGGTATTACTACACCATAGCGGCGCAGGCCGCTTACGACGATTTTTCCAAGGACGCAAGCATGAATTACTATCTCGGCCCTTATTACGACGATATACTCTATAAATATTCGCTGAGAAAAAACAACGGATGAAGTCTTTCGCACGGCCGCCGCGGCATATGTCCGCGGCGGTTTTTTCTTTTTAAAATACCCTGTAAACTTGCTTTTTTTGCGCGCATATGATAAAATATCAGCATGACTAGGAGAATACCCATAGGCGGAACGGCCATAGGCGGCGGCGCGCCCGTCGCCGTGCAGAGCATGACCACCACCCGCCCGAGCGACATAGAAAATACCGTTAAGCAGATCCTCAGGCTGGAAGAGGCGGGGTGCGACATCGTGCGTTTCTGCGTGCGCGACGCCGCGGACGCGGCCGCCATAAGCAGGATCAGGCGGGAAACGCATATCCCCCTGGTGGCCGATATCCACTTCGATTACCGTCTTGCCGTTGCGGCGGCGGAAAACGGCGCCGACAAGGTGCGCATAAACCCCGGCAACATCGGCGGCGAAGATAAGATCCGCGCGGTGGCGGATTGCGTCAGGGCGCACAAAATCCCCGTGCGCGTCGGTTCCAACACGGGCAGCATAGAAAAGGAATTTCTCGCAAAATACGGCAGGAGCGAAAAGGCGCTCGCCGAAAGCGCGCTCAAAAACGTCGCCGTGCTCGAAAAACACGGGGTGGAGAATATCGTCGTTTCGGTGAAGGCGTCGGACGTGAAACTCACCGTCGCCGCCTACGAATACATAGCCGCACGCTGCGATTATCCCCTGCACCTCGGCGTAACGGAGGCGGGCACGCTTTTGAACGGCGTGGTGAAAAACAGCGTGGGCATAGGCGCGCTGCTTTTAAAAGGCATCGGCGATACCGTGCGCGTTTCCCTTTCCGCCGATCCGACGGAGGAGGTCTACGCCGCAAGGCGCATTCTGCGGAGCGTGGGACTGGAAAAAGATTATGTTGAAATCGTATCCTGCCCGACCTGCGGGCGGTGCGAATGGCCGCTCATTCCCTTTGCGGAAAAGGTGGAAAAATTCACCGCGAAGATCAAAAAGCCGCTCAAACTGGCGGTCATGGGGTGCGTGGTCAACGGCCCCGGCGAGGCGGCGGACGCCGACCTCGGCATTGCGGGCGGCAAGGATTACTGCATGATTTTCAAAAAGGGCGAGCCCTATAAGAAGGTCGCCTGCGCGGATGTGGAAAAGGAGTTTTTCAAGGAGATAGAAAATTGCTTAAAATAAGCGGAGCCAAGGCGTTCACCGAAGGCGTGAGGCAGATAGACGACAGCGTGGCGGGCATAAAGCTCTGCGCGGTCGACATCAAAAAGGCGGAACGTTCGGTCGTGTACCGCTTCATCTGCGAAAAGACGGTGAGCGAAGAGGTGCAGAGCAAGATAGCCGATTATTGCCTCGGCGTAACGCCGCCGAGCTTCCGTTCGGCGGAGGCCGTCATTTCCAAGATCGTGGCCGACCCCGAACTGGTCTGTTCTGCCATCTACAAATACATAGCGAAGTGTTATCCCTCGCTCACCTTCGACTTTTCTCCGGAGGACGTCGGCGCGGAGGGGGCGAACGGGCTGTTCAAGTACAGGCTGCGCATGATTCCCTCGTCCTGCGCCTATGTTAGGACGAACGGCACCCTCAAGGACATAGACGCCTATCTGGAACGCAATTTCTGCGATTCCTTCGCGGGGGAGGTCGAGGAAAAGGAGCAGAAGGAACACGTGGAGCT
>UQZE01000090.1 GCA_900545325.1 uncultured Eubacteriales bacterium | reverse complement strand
CGGAAGAAAAGTTGACTTCGTTACGGCGGAAAATCCGGATGTTTCCGTGTTGTTGGGGCTGCACTATCTTGCGGAAAAGGAGTATGGCGATGAAAAACAATAAATTCGACTGCGGTTTCGATATCACGCCCGTATACTCGCCTTTGGGGTTTCAATACGGCGACGGGGTTTTTGGTCCGCAGACGGAAAACAGGAAACTCGACGATATAAGGAAAAATCTGTTGGATCCGACGTGCCGCGGCCCCGAAATAGTTTATTCCATCGCGATGGACGTGGGAAAGAAAAGAGATTTGCCCGCTATGTTGGAAAGAAATCTCTTATACGGGGTGGTAACGTATGCCGAGGGATTGCTCGGACGGGAACCCGTACGTTCTCAGGGGCATATACATGCCGTTTCTCCCTCGTGCGGCTCTTCTACATGCGAAGTTTATGAGATCTGGGAGGGGCGCGCGATAATATACATGCAGGAACGAGCCGCCGACGATCCGGGACGGTGTTTTGCCGTGGTAGCCGAACCCGGCGAAGTGGTGATCGTGCCGCCGTATTGGGCGCATTGCACGATCAATGCGGATGTTACGAAAAATATGACTTTCGGGGCGTGGTGCGTGCGTGATTTCGGTTTTGAATATAAGGATATCAGGGCGCATGGCGGAGTAGCGTGGTTTCCTGTAGTGAACGGGGAAAAAATAGATTTTTTAAAAAACGAGCGTTATATCGTGAAAGAAATAACAATCAAGCGCCCTCGGGAATATACCGAATTCGGCATAGAAAAGGGCAAATCGGTGTATCGGCAGTTTGAAGAATGTCCCGATAAATTTTTGTTTGTTTCCAAACCGCAGTCGGCGGCTGACAAATGGAAAAATTTTATACCTTAAGGAGTAAAAATGACTTATCTGAATTTTAAAAGCCGATATGATAAATATCCCGAAACGGAGGTCGACGGGTATGATGACCAAGCCTGGAAAGGGTACGGCGAAATACTGAAAACGCTTGCCTCGGCGATGCTCGGTAAAAAGGTGCTAACCGTGGATTGTTATCCCGGCGTGGACGATACAGAGGTGTTGACTGCGCTGAAAAACGGGATGCATTTTTCCGAAATTATTGAAAGCAAGGACGTGTTTTACGACGAAAAAACGCTCGACGCGCTTATGGCGAGGAACCTGACTGACGACCGCGTGCGGGGTATCATGTATTACGGCGAGGTTTCCGATTTTATCGATCAAGACAAGCTGTTAAAAATGCGTGAACGCGTAAAAAACGCTAAGGGCAGCGTGCTCGTGTACGGTTTTGCCGCAGCGCTCATAAGCGAGGGCGATATATTCGTATACGCTGATATGGCGCGTTGGGAAATACAGCTGCGTTATCGCAAAGGCATGCCTAATTTCAAGGCGGATAACGAAAAAGAAGACCCTTTGCGCAAATACAAACGGGGTTTTTTCATCGAGTGGCGCATTGCTGACAGACATAAGGAAAAGTTTTACGATTCGATGGATTTCTATCTGGATACGAATGTGAAAGGCGATCCGAAAATGATTACGGGCAGTGCGTTTACAGCGGGCTTGAGGAAAGTCGCGAAAGGGCCGTTCAGACTCGTGCCGTATTTCGATCCGGGCGTATGGGGCGGACACTGGATGCAGGAAGTGTGCGGACTTGACAAGAACGTTCCGAATTACGCCTGGAGTTTTGACGGAGTGCCCGAAGAAAACAGTCTGTATCTCCGCTACGGCGACATACGCGTGGAAACGCCTGCCATGAACCTCACGAAATACCTGCCGAGAGAATTTCTCGGGCAAAAAACTTTCGCTCGGTTCGGCGCCGAATTTCCAATCCGTTTCGATATGCTCGACACCATGGACGGCCAAAATCTCAGTTTGCAAGTTCATCCGCTTACGGAATATATCAAAACAAAATTCGGAATGCCCTATACGCAGGACGAAAGCTATTATATTCTCGATGCGAAAGAGGACGGCGGCGTCTATCTCGGCGTTAAAAACGGAGTGGATCCGCAAGCTATGATTGCCGACCTCGAACGTGCGCAGAACGGAGAGTTCAAGTTCCCCGCAGATAAGTACGTAAATCTCTTCCCCGCAAAAAAACACGATCACTTTTTAATTCCCGCAGGTACGGTGCATTGTTCGAGTAAAAACAGCATGGTGCTTGAGATCAGCGCGACGCCCTATATTTTCACTTTCAAACTTTGGGATTGGGACAGAGTGGATTTGAATGGCATCCCGCGTCCGATCCATATAGAGGACGGAAAAAAAGTAATACAGTTCGGAAGAGATACCGACTGGGTAAAAGAAAATCTGATAAATCGTTTTGAAACGATTTCCCAGAACGAAGACTATACTCAGGTAAAAACCGGACTGCACGAATTGGAATTTATTGAAACGAACGTCTATGCTTCCGAAAAGAGCGTGAAAATATCTTCCGGCGGAGAGTTTTCCATACTCAATCTCGTGGACGGACAGGAGGCGGTAATAGAAAGTCCCGAAAATAAGTTTGTTCCGTTTACGGTACATTATGCCGAAACGTTTATCCTGCCTGCGGCGGCGGGCGATTTTATCGTCCGTTCGGTCGGCGGGGAGCCGTTCAAAGTGATCAGGGCGAACGTCCGTTATTAAACGCTTGACAATTTTTTTCCGCTCTGTTAAACTGAGGATATAAAAATCATAAAGGAGCAAGGATGTACATTTTTTCGCGTGAACAATTTTGATTTCTGCAAAATTGCCCGAAAGCGGCAGTCCGTTTGGCTGTCCGCTTTTTCGCGGCGTTTTGCGCGCGGAAAAATGTATTTTATATAACGGCGTTCACGGCCGCGGATATTTTTCCGCGGCCGTATTTTTTTTCGGAGGTGCCATATGTCTCAGATTCTTATTAAAAATATGACGTTCGGCTACGAGGGAAGCAGTGAAAACGTCTTTGAAAACGTAAATTTAAATCTCGACAGCGACTGGAAAATCGGTCTTTTCGGCCGCAACGGAACGGGAAAGAGCACGCTGTTTTCTCTGCTCGCGGGCAGATACGATTTCCGCGGCGAGATCAGAAGCGGCGTGCGTTTCGAGCTTTATCCCAAGCGGGTGAAAAATACTTCGGCGGCGTGTCTGGACGTATTGCCGGAATTCGGCGAAGCGGAGTTGTGGAAAACGCTCGTCAATATGGAAGAGCTCGGTCTTTCCGCAGAAACGCTCGCAAAGCGCTATGATACCCTTTCCGAAGGGGAAAAGGCCAAACTCGCGCTGGCCGTCATGTTCGCAAAGGAAAATAACTTTCTGCTTATCGACGAGCCGACAAATCACCTCGACTTGCGGGGGCGTGAGCTCGCGGCGGAATTTTTGAACAGACAGAAGGGGTTTATGCTCATCACGCACGACCGAACATTTGCCGATCGCTGCGTCGATCACGTCGTTTATATCATGCATACGAAAATCGTTTTGCAGAAAGGCGGCATGAGCGACTGGCTGCGCGAAAAGGCGGCGCGCGACAATGCGGAGCGGGCGGAAAACGAAAGGCTTAAAAAAGAGATCGTCCGCCTGCGGGAGGGCGCGCTCCGCGCAAAGGGTTGGGGCGAAAAGACGGAAAAGAGCAAGAACGCAAAGATCTCAGGGGTGAAGCCCGATAAGGGCTATATCGGACACAAAGCCGCGAAAATGATGCAGACTGCCAAAAATATCGAACGCCGCCGCGAAAAGGCGGCTGAAGCAAAGGAAAATCTGCTCAAAGACGTCGAAACGGCGTATAAGCTGAAAGTATCCGCGGGAACCGCGCCGGGAGGCGCGCTTGTTTCGATGAAATCCGTGAATATTTATTACGGCGATTTTTTGGCGGCGAAAGGCGTTGACTTTACGATAGAAAAGGGCGAGAAAGTCGCTTTAATCGGTGCGAACGGTTCGGGCAAAAGCACCGTTTTGAAACTCGCCGCGGGGAAAACGCTGCAATACGAGGGGATTTTCGTGCGCAAAAATGTAAAAGTTTCCTATGTCGCGCAATCTTCGGAAAGCGCGGCGGGCACGCTTGCGGAATACGCCGCGGCCTGCGGCGCGGATTATACGCGCATGCTTACGATTTTGAGAAAAATGGGATTTTCCCGCGAACTGTTCTGCCGTCGGGTGGAATCGTACAGCGACGGTCAGAAAAAGAAAACCATGCTCGCCGCGAGCCTTTCGGGCGGCGCGGACTTGTTTATCTGGGACGAACCTCTCAATTATCTCGACATCACGGCGCGCCTGCAGATCGAAGAGCTGGTTAAAGAGAGCGCCGCGGCCATGCTGTTTGTGGAGCACGACAAGGCTTTCGTCGGCGCGGCGGCGGATAAGATCGTGGAGCTGAAATGAAAAACCGCCGCATTTTTTGCGGCGGCCGGTTTCAGTCGAGAGAAAAGCCTTCGAAAATAATATTGTCTACATAGGGCTTGATTTTATCCCAAATTTCGTAACTCGTTACCGTCCACGCGAGGCAGACTTTGTTTTTCACCTTTCTGTCGGGCAGGGGATAGCCTTTATAATCATAACTGACGAAATCGGGCTTTGCGAGAAAATTGAGCGACATGTTTTTAACAATGTGTCTTTTGATCGCGCTTTTGAGCATGCTGACCTCCGTCGTCGCCAAAACGCCGCGGATAAATTCGGGAGCAAGCTTTCTGATCTTCGCAATATACAACGGATTGAATGACTGCACGGCGAATTCGCCCTCGTATTTTTTCAGCGCGGAAACGAGTTTTTCCACGAGAAATTTACCGTTCGGCTGATCCTTGATTTCGATGAGCAGGGGCGAGCGGTTTTCGCAGAGCGCGAGTATTTCCGAAAGGCGCGGTATGGTGTGTTCGCTGCCGTTCAGGCGGAACGCCTGCAATTCGTCGTAAGTATAATCCCAGACATGGCCGTCCTGTCCCGTCATTCTCGAAAGGGTGTCGTCGTGAAAGGATACGATCACATTGTCTTTCGTGAGGTAAACGTCGATCTCTACGGGGTAATTTTTTTCAGCCGCTTTTTTATAAGCGGGCAGGGAGTTTTCGGGGATACTTTCGCTCCACAGTCCTCTGTGGGCGATCGGCTGTTTCGCCAGCCAGGAATTTTTATCGATACGCATATACGCGGAACCTTTTATATACTTTACTTTAGTATATCAAGTTGCTTGCAAAAAATCAAGAAATATATTAAAATATATGTAAAATTTCGGAAAGAAAAAAAGATATATGGCAAGAACACCCAACCAAAATTTAAGAAATTTCTGCATAATCGCCCATATCGACCACGGCAAGAGCACGCTTGCTGACCGGCTCATCGAACTTACCGGACAGGTGAGCAAGCGGGATATGGAGGCGCAGCTGCTCGATTCCATGGATATCGAACGCGAACGCGGCATCACCATCAAGCTCACGCCCGTGAGAATGTTTTACACCGCGAAGGACGGCAATGAATATATTTTTAATCTGATCGACACGCCGGGACACGTCGACTTTACGTACGAAGTGTCCCGTTCTCTCGCCGCGTGCGAGGGCGCTATCCTCGTTGTGGACGCTTCGCAGGGCATAGAGGCGCAGACGCTCGCTAACGTATATCTTGCGCTGGAAAACAATCTGGAAATACTGCCCGTGATCAACAAGATAGACCTGCCGAGCGCCCGTGCAGACGAAGTGGCAAAGGAAATTGAAGATATTATCGGGCTTGACGCCTCCGATGCGCCCCGCATTTCCGCTAAGAACGGGCTGAACGTGGAGGAGGTTCTTGAACAGATCGTTAAACTCGTGCCGCCGCCGAAAGGCGATCTTGACGCGCCGCTTAAAGCGCTCATCTTCGACAGCTATTACGATAATTTCAAGGGCGTTATCTGTTTTGTGCGCGTGTTCGACGGTTCCGTCAAGGTCGGCGACAAGATAAAGACCTTTATGTCGGACAAGGTGTTCGACGTAACCGAAGTCGGCGTGTTCAGCCCGAAACTTTATCCGAAAGCGAGCCTGGACGCGGGCGAGGTCGGTTATATCGCCGCCTCCATCAAGAGCATACAGGACACCACCGTGGGCGATACCATCACGAACGCCGTCAATCCCGCGCCCGAACCGTTGCCGGGCTATAAAAAAGCGCTGCCCGTCGTATTTTCGGGAATTTACCCGCTGGACGGCAGCCGCTTCGGCGACTTGAAGGAAGCGCTTATGAAATTAAAACTGAACGACGCGTCGCTGACTTTCGAGGCGGATAATTCCATCGCGCTCGGTTTCGGTTTCCGCTGCGGTTTCCTGGGGCTTCTGCATATGGAAATCATACAGGAGCGTTTAGAGCGCGAGTTCGATCTCGAAATCGTAACTACGGCGCCCTCCGTTTCCTATAAGGTCTATAAGACGGACGGAAACATGCTGGAGGTGGACAATCCTTCGCACCTGCCCGCGCCGAGCGAGATCGATTATATGGAGGAACCCATTATCGAGGCGCACATCTACGCGCCGCCCGAATACGTCGGGCCGATCATGGAACTCTGCCAGGAAAAGCGCGGCGTTTACACCGATATGGTCTACCTCGACAAAACGCGCGTGGAACTCAAATATTTTCTGCCGCTCAACGAAGTCATCTACGACTTTTTCGACAGCCTGAAATCGCGCACGAAGGGTTACGCTTCCTTCGATTACGATCTTGCGAGTTATCAGCGGGCCGAACTCGTCAAGCTTGATATTCTGCTCAACGGCGAGCCGTGCGACGCGCTTTCCACCATCGTGCATAAGGACAAGGCGTACGAGCGCGGCAGAAACATCTGCGAAAAGCTGAAACAAGTTATCCCGAGACAGATGTTCGAGGTGCCCATTCAGGCGACCATCGGCGGCAAGATCATTGCGCGCGAAACGGTCAAGGCGTACAGAAAGGACGTTTTGGCAAAGTGCTACGGCGGCGACGTAACGCGTAAAAAGAAACTGCTCGAAAAGCAGAAAGAGGGCAAAAAGCGCATGCGTACGTTCGGCAGCGTGGAAATTCCCAGCGAAGCGTTTATAACCATACTCAAAACGGATAACGACTGACGGTTAAAAATCGGCGATATGAAAGGTTTTTTCGATAAAGTTTACGAAAAGGTGATGCTTATTCCCGAAGGGAAAGTGGCGACTTACGGCATGATCGCGGCGATGTGCGGCAATCCGCGCTGTTCGCGCGC
This sequence comes from uncultured Eubacteriales bacterium, assembly GCA_900545325.1. GTDB lineage: Bacteria > Bacillota > Clostridia > Christensenellales > Borkfalkiaceae > UMGS775. The sequence continues at coordinate 1,272 of UQZE01000090.1, read as the reverse complement.
GGTCGGTTACGCTCTGCACGTCAACCCGCTCCCCGGCATAGTGCCCTGCCACAGGGTGGTCAACCGCGAAGGGCGGCTCGCGCCCGCGTTTGCGTTCGGCGGGAGCGAAGTTCAGCGCGACATGCTCGAAAAAGAGGGCGTGGAGGTAAACGGAGAATACGTAGATCTTTCAAAATATCTTTGGAGGGAATAAATGGCGGGAATTTACGTACATATACCTTTTTGTATGCAGAAATGCACATATTGCGATTTTGCCTCCTTTCCTAAGGAGGCCGACAGGCAGGAATCGTATTTTGCGTGTCTTTACAGGGAAATGAAAGGACGGAGCGAACAGCTGAAAGACCGCTCTTTCGATACCGTTTATTTCGGCGGAGGCACGCCTTCGTTCGCACAGCCCGCATATATCGCGGGCGCGTTGAAACAGATCAAAAAGTGTTTCGATCTGCAAAAGGGGGCGGAGATCACGCTGGAAGTCAACCCCGCTACGCTCGACGGAAAAAAAGCGGAAGCCTATAAGGCAATGGGAATCAACCGATACAGCATCGGCCTGCAGACGGGGTACGACGAAGAATTGAAACGGCTCAACCGCCCGCACACGGCAAAGGACTTTCTGATTACCTGCAACCTGCTGAAAGGCGAAAACAAGAGCGCGGATATTCTCATCGGTCTGCACGGACAGACGGAGGAAATGCTGTTGAAGACCATCGATCTCGCTTTGGCCGGCGAAGTAAACCACATTTCCATGTACGCGCTTACGCCCGAAGTCGGCACGCCGATCTACACCGATTATCTGAACGGAGAACTTCCCGGTGCGGACGAGGTTGCCGACCTTTACGACGCGGGCAGGAAATATCTGAAAGAAAAGGGATTTTACCGTTACGAAGTTTCCAACTTCGCGAGAAAAGGCTTTGAGTCCCGCCATAATATGAATTACTGGAAACGGGGCGAATATATTGGATTCGGCGTGGCCGCGAGTTCGTTTATAGACGAACGCCGCTTTACGAACACATTTAAATTCGACGAGTATATCAATGCCGTGATCCTCAATAAATTCCCCGAAATTTCTTCGGACGAAATCGGCGAGGAGGACAGGAAGTTTGAATTTATCATGCTCGCTCTGCGTACGGAACGGGGATTGAACGTCAACGAATTCAACGCAAAGACGGGCGGCGATTTTTTTAAGGACTACGCCGAGGCTCTGAAAAAGCGGAAGAGCGTTTTGGACGTTTCGGAATATGCCGTAAAAATAAAGGAAGAAAGATCGGAAGAGCG
>UQZE01000089.1 GCA_900545325.1 uncultured Eubacteriales bacterium | reverse complement strand
CCATAGACAACAGCGCGATGAACGGCAAGGCGGTGTTCGATCTGAGGGTAGACGCCGTGCAGTCGGCCGCGCAATGAGAGGTGAGATATGAAAAGCAGAAGATCGGCGATAACGGTCGCGGTTCTTACGATAGTTTTCAGCCTGGCCGTTGCGGCGGGGGCGACGTACGCCTTGTTCGGCAATACGTTCGGCCGTACGGTCGAGGTAACGTCGGGAGAACTGTCCGCGACGGTGAAGTTTGAAAACGACGTAAAGACGTTCAGCATGGATAAGACAATGAGCGGCGGCGCGTTCGAACTCGGCGGAACGGCAAAGCTCGACGGCGATAACAAGCTCGTGCTCGAGGACGTCATGCCCGGCGATAAGGCGACGGTAACGCTTACGGTAACAAACACTTCTCCGATGAAGATAAAATACCGCGTGAGCGTTGTGTTTGAAGGGGAATTAGGTTCCGCCCTCGCGGTTACCGCGAACGTAAATCCGGAAACGGCTTGGACGGAGCTCGAAAAAGGCGGCACGGTGCAGATAGAGGTGTCGGTAGAACTGCCGAAAACGGCGGATAATACTTACATGGGCAAAAGCGGAAGCGGAAAGATCACGGTCGATATAGGACAGGGCAACGCTACGGATGAAGATCTGAACGAAGCTTTCGGGAGCAATAAATAAAATAAAAAAAGGAGATCAGTGAAATGAAAAACAGAAGCAGATCGGCTACGATCGCATTATCGGTCTTAACGATCGTATGCAGTTTGTCGCTGTTGATCGGCGCAACGTTTGCGCTCTTCACCGACAGACAGGACAACGACGTTTCGTTTTCGAGCGGCGATGTGAAGTTTGAGGCAGATCTTACCGTAACGGACGTTTGGGCTACGGACAACACCGCGGAGCCTGGAACGGAAAAAGGCACGGTCGGTGAAGACGGTCTTTCGGCTACATATCCGGGCGAAGGTTCGGTAACCATCGTTCCGAAAGAAAGCGGCGACGCGTTTTCGGTCGAAATGAAAAACGTGGCGCAGGGCGAAACTGCGCGCTTTTCCCTTTCGGTCAGAAATACGGGCAGCGTAAAAATGAAATATTTGGCCTATCTGGAAGCGAGAAATGAGGAAGAGCTGAAACTTCTGCAGACGCTCGAAGTGAAAGCGGGCGAAAACGTAGTTGCTTTGGACGGCAGCAGAAAGGTTCTGCAAACTTGGACGACGGTCAGCTCCAAAGAGCCGAACAATACGTCTGAAATCGAAAATATCGAAATAAAACTTCCGTGGAATGTGGATCCCGTTGCGGGAACGCTCAATTTCGGGATAGAAGCAGTGCAGTATAATGCCGCCACCGAAACCGAAGTGAACGGCAAGCCCGTCGGTTCGCTGGAAGACGCATTTGAGGCGATAGAAAACGACGTTACGACGGATACCTTCGAAGTTACTGTAGGCACGGGCGCGCAGAGCATACCCGCCGCGGACTTGAGCGGAAAGAACGTTAAGCTCATAGGCGCGAACGGCGCGGAAAATACGGTGCTCAACGGCGATTACAACGTGTCTTCGGGTTCCGTTGCAATGGAAGACGTTACTTTCAACGGGGACATCACGGGCAGCGGGAGTGTTACGCTCACGAACGTAACACTGAACGGTTCCGTCAATATCGGAACCGTAATGACCTTTAGCAGAAGCAGGGCCGCCGCCGAAACGGCCGTTACGCTCGAAAACGTAAAGATGAACGTGGAAACGGTCGATAAGTCCGCTATAGTCGTCAGCGGCTGCGCGCTCAATATGAAAAACGTGGAACTTACGTTTAAAAGCTTGGTTACGGGTGCTGCGGGCGACGTCAAAGCCGTACAGGTAAAAGAATACGCGGGAACCTCCGTTATTGAAAATACGGTGATAAACGCTTCTACGACGAATACCGATGCCTGTACGAAAAATATAATAGCGCTTTTCGCGGCCGATGCGACGGTGAACATTGTAAACAGTAAACTGTCCGCAAAATCGACTTATACGAACAGCGACGGTTACGGCGATTTTTATTCCATGGCCGTTTCTTCGCTGCGGAGCGACATCAACGCGGTAAACAGCGCTTTGTCGGGCGCTGCGGGCGCGTTTATCTATACCAGCTCGATAAGACACGATCAAACCGAATATGAAACGCCTACTTTCACAATGACGGGCGGCGAAATAAACGCCATTTATTACGGCGTAACGGGCAACCACGACCAGGGCGCGGGCAATATCGTCCTTGAAAACGTAAAGGTTACCGCAAGCGATCCCGAAGAGGGCATTGCGATTTACAGACCTATGGGCGGTAAAACGACCATTACGGGCAGCACGCTCAAATCGCATACCGTTATCGAGGCGAAACTTGGCGAATTCGTGATAGAAAATTCTACGCTGACCGCGACGGGCGCGTTTAAGGAAAACTTCGTCGCAAATAAAGGCGGCGCGAACGGAAACGGTTCCCCGATACTGTTCAACGGCGGAATTAAAGCGTATGTAACGGATTATGAGAATGAATGTGCGGTAACGCTCACTTTGAAAGATAACGTCGTTTTGAATACGACCGACGAAAAGGCTCCCCAGATATCCTATTATGACTGGGGCGAAGTGGAACAGCCGTTCACGTTTGTCGGAACGGAAGGTTACGACGTGGGCGTTTTTGCGACGAACGACGTTTCGCTGAGAAGACTGCTTGAAAATAAAGCGTATGGCGTTGTTAAGCTGAATAACGATATAAAATATGAGGACGATAACCTCGTTTCTTCCGACGTGAACGCCGTGCTCGATTTAAACGGCAGAATGATATCCGCCGTATATAAGGGCACTACGGCATTAGAAAACGGCGCCGTGCTGACGATCAAAAACGGCACGTTCAATGCGGAACTCGCCGCAGATAAGAATAATATTAATACTACCGTTATCATGAATGCGGCGTCGGGCAGTCGGCTGACGATCGACAACGTGAAGTTTACCACGAAAAACAACAGCGGTCTTGGAGTTGATGGAAAGGCTGTGCTTACCGTGAAAAATTCCACCGTAACGGCAAACGTGTACTGTGTCGCGACTAACGCGACGACGAAAGACGGTGTGGCGATCAACAGCGGCGTTACGATCAATTTGGAAAAATCAGTTTTTATAGCGCAGAACGAAACCAACGATAACTGCGCGATCTGCCTGAATGTCGAAGGAATGCTGAATATGACGGACTGCACGGTGAAATCGGGCAGGCAGGCTGTTCTCGTCCGCGGCGGTACGGCGAATATTTCGGGCGGTAAGATAGAAACGACGGGCGAATATCAAAACGGGTTGTATCTCGATGACGTTTGGGGCGGCGGTAACGAAGTGCCCTTGGCTGCGCTCGTGATCGGCAACCGTTCAACTTCCGCTTACGCGTATCCCGCGACGGTAACTCTTACCGGCGTCGAGATCGTTGCGGGGAACGGCGCGCCTGCGATCTATATGTACGGTAATAAGGAAGAACATCCTGCAAATCTTACCTGCGATAAAGTAACGGCAGAAAGAGTTACGGTCGGCGGCGGATACGTTTTCGTGAACGGGGAACAGAAATCTCCGCAGGCGTAAAAGGCAAAAAAAGAGAAGGTCCTTAACGGGCCTTCTTTTTACGAAAAAATTAGCGCGCGCCAACTCTTGACAAATCGCATATAATACAGTAAAATAAAGAAAAGCCGTAGTGAAACGGCTTTTTTGAAAAACAATAGTTCGCATATGCGAACTTAAAAAAGAAGGTGCGGATATGAGCGAAACCGAATACACTTTGGGCGTACATTGCGGCGTAACTTTTGCCAACTTAAAACCTGCGAGCCTCTTTTGGCTGAAAAAAGAAAACAACGGCGACCTGGAATATTACAGGCGCTGTTTTGCCAAAAAAAATTTCCGCTTTGTAACAATGAAAGAAGAGCCGGGGCGCTTGCTCTTTTACGTGTTTCGTTACGACGCGTTGAAAAAGGTTCTTTTTGAAGAGAAAAACAAAAATTTTTTGCGGGACCGCGGGTACGAGTACGGCAGTGTTTGCGGCGCAGTCGTTCGGCTTAGGGAAAAAATGAGCGAACAGGCGGCGTTTCCGCATGAGATAGGTATTTTTCTCGGATATCCGCTCGAAGACGTTTGCGGTTTTATCGGGAACGCAAAGGGCAGCTGTCTTGCGGGATACTGGAAAGTCTACGGCGAACCGGAAAAGAAAGCAAAACTTTTCACCCGATATAAAAAATGTTCGGAATGTATCTGCGGCAAACTCATGCAGGGGAGGCCGCTGACATCTATATTCAATTTATCTTAAAGGAGGATATATCGTGATTACTATCATTTACTGGTCCGGTACGGGCAATACCGAAATTATGGCGAACGCCGTCGCGGACGGCGCGAAGAGCTGCGGCGCAGAGGTAAAAGTCGTGCCCGTTGCCGAGGCTGACGTAAACCTGCTCGAAAGCGACGTTTTGCTGTTCGGCTGTCCCGCTATGGGGGCCGAAGAGCTGGAAGAAGGGGAGTTCGAACCGTTTTTTGCAGAGATTGAAAGCGGACTTAAAGGCAAAAAAATCGGACTGTTCGGTTCTTATGACTGGGGCGACGGAGAATGGATGCGCACATGGCAGGCTCGCGCGGAGGCAAACGGCGCGGTCATGATAGCCGACGGTTTGATTGCGCACAACGCGCCTGATGCGGAGGCTGTCGCGGCGTGCGAAGAACTGGGAAGAAAAGCGGCGCAATAAAAAAAGAGGCGTTCAAAACGCCTCTTTTTTTTACAGTTCTTCGTGATGGTCGCGGAAGCCGAGGCCGTAGACCTCTTTCGCCGTGTTCACGATCATGAATGCCGTCGGATCTTCTTCGCGGACGATATCCCGCAGTTGCGGATACAAATCCTTTCTCACGGCGCACATGATTATTTTTTTCTTTTCGCCCGTGTATGCGCCTTCGCCTTCGATATCGGTAACGCCGATTTCGAGTTCGGTGAGTATGCGCTTTTTGATGGGAGCGGGGTCGTTGCTGATGATATACAGGAATTTCGCCCCGTTGCCGCCGTAGGTGATCAGGTCGGTCAACAGGCTGTAAATGATGATTCCCACGCAGGCGTAAAGCGCTACGTCGATATCTTTGAACACCGCGGCGGATACGGCCGCTATCAAAAAGTCCACCACCAGATATATGGACCCCATGCCGAGGTGGCGGTATTTCGTGTGCAGTATTTTCACTATGATGTCGAGTCCGCCCGTCGTGCAGTTGCAGCGGAACACAAGGCCCAGCCCGATGGCGGAAAGGATCCCGCCGAATACCGCGGCGAGAAAGAGGTCGGAGGTCGCTTTTTCTATTCCGAACAGGCCGAAGATATAGGAAATCAAGTCGACCGCAAGGGCCTGCACGATCGTTGCGTAAACGGTGGAAAACAAAAATTCCTTGCCGAACTTGACCAGCCCCAAAATAAGCAGGGGCACGTTCATGATGAGTATGAGCATACCCGTGGAAACGGGGACGAATCTGCTCAGAATGATCGCAATGCCCGAAATGCCGCCGGGCGCCAGTTTGTTGGGGTCGAGAAACAGAGAAATACCCGCGGCAAGAGAAAAGCATCCGAAAGTGATGACAACGTAACGCCAGATGATCTTGATAACTTTTTCCTTGTTTTTCATATGTATTTTCCTCTGACAGCTATTATATCACTCTTTTGAAAAAAAGTAAACTCCGCCGCGCCCGCCGCCGAAAAATTGAAAGGCGTTACGGCAGCAGGTCCATGCACCAGCGAAAAGCGGAGGGCAGGGCTATTTTTTCCCCGATCTCTTCGGCGGGGAAATAACTGAGTTCGGGCAGGAGCGTTGCCGTGCGTACGACGTACGCCGTCATTGCCCACTCGATATGCGTAAAAATATGTTTGTGGAAATGCGCCCGTCCCGTTTCGGCGTCTGCAATACCCAGCGTTTTCAGAAATTCCTCGGCCTCGGCGGCGGTCATCTTTCTTTCCGCGTTGTAAAACTGCCACATGCCTTTCAAAACGCCTTCTTTTCGCCTGCAAAGCCCTATGCCGCGCGGCGTCGAAAAGATGAATACCGTCATGTCCGCGCGCTTTCTCGGCCGTTTTTCGGGCATAAGGGGCAGGCGGTCGCTCCTCGTTCCGCAAAGGCCGAAAACGGGGCAGAACAGGCATTTTGGCGAACGCGGAAGGCAGACCGTCGCGCCCAGTTCCATAAGGCTCTGCGTAAAATCGCCGCAGCGCGTTTTCGGGTAATTCGCGCCGAGTTCGTCCGTAAAAACTTTTTTCAGCGTTTCGGGCGGGCGTTCGTCGGCAAAAATACGCGAAAGCGCGCGGATCACGTTTCCGTCTACCGCGGGCACGGGCTGGGAAAAAGCGATGGAGGCGATGGCTCCCGCCGTATACTGTCCCACGCCGCTCAATTTGAGCAGCCCTTCGTAGTCTGCGGGAAAACCGCCCGTTTCCACGATTTTGCGCGCAGCCTTCTGAAGATTGCGCGCGCGGCTGTAATAGCCGAGCCCCTCCCAGAGTTTCATCAGCCTGTCCTCGGGGCAGGCGGCGAGCGCCTGCACGTCGGGCAATTCCCGCATAAAACGCAGGTAATGCTCCCGCGCCGCCTCCACGCGCGTTTGCTGCAGCATGATTTCGGAAATCCATACGCGGTAGGGATCGGTATCCGCCCGCCAGGGCAGATCGCGTTTTTCCGCGTCGTACCAGGGCAATAGTTTTTCGGGGAGTTCCCCGTAGATTTTTTGTCTGTCCATAATAATAATTATAACACGCCGCGCGGCGCGCGGCAAATGAAATTGACAAATACTTGTTTTCGGGGTATACTCGTTATATGAGAGAAAACGGAAAGGATAACGTCATACTGATAGGCATGCCGACCGCGGGCAAGAGCACGGCGGGCGTTCTGCTCGCAAAAACGATAGGCTACGGATTTATCGACAGCGATCTGCTCATTCAGAATGCCGAAAGGTCGCTGCTTTGCGATATTATCGAGCGCGAGGGGGCGGAGGGATTTTTACAGATCGAAGACAGGATAAACGCCGAATTATGGGCGATGCGCTGCGTGATCGCAACGGGCGGCAGCGTAGTCTACTGCGAACGGGCGATGCGGCATCTGAAAGAGCTCGGCAAGGTCGTATATTTAAAACTCAGTCTGAAAGAGATAGAAAAGAGGCTGAAAAATATCGAACGCCGCGGCGTGGTGATGAAAAGGCGGGGCGAAACGCTTGCCGATCTTTACGGCGAACGTTCGCCGCTGTACGAAAAGTACGCCGACGCGGCGATCGACTGCGATGCCCTGGACATAGAGGGTACGGTAAAAGCTGTAGCGGAAACGCTCGGGTTTTCCATATAAAAGCGAAACGGACGCATTCGCGTCCGTAAGCTCAGAATTCGGATAGGCCGAGTATATAGTCGGACTTCACGTCGAGCAGTTTGCAAAGCCTCGCCAGCGTGTCGAGCGCGGGGAAAACGTCCTTGTTCATATATTTTGATATTGTCTGCGGCGAAACCTGTATTGCCGCCGCGATTTCCTTCTGGCTCATCGCGCTGTTCCTTATGGATTCGCGCAATCTTATTTGAATGTCTTTTAAATCCAAATCAAAACCTCCGAAAATCATTTTTATAAAAAAATTATCGCATAATGTACGATAATTTAGTTGACAATCGTATATTAGGTGATTTATAATATATTTGTAAGAAAATAAGAATATAATTTAATAGTTTTTCCGCAGAACGTCGGTTCTGTCGGGAAAACCGCGTTATTTCGTCGTCGGGTGAAATAATGCGTTCCGGTTAGCTTATCATTCAAACATATACCAAAATCTTTACCTAAAAGCAAAGGCGGCGTTATTTATAATGCCGCCTTTGCTTTTATTCTATGCTTCGAAAACCGCCTGTACGTGCGATTCTACGCAGATTCGCCTTGCGTCGAAGTCGCCCGTGCCGTTATCGTAGCAAACGGGATAGGCGCAGAATTCGTTCAGTTCCACGAGTTTCATATTCGGCGAGACCGCCGCGGCCTTTTCCTTGACCTGCGCTATGGCCTTTTTGAGCGCCTCTATCTTCATTTCGTCCTCACGGCTGCAACAATAGTTTACCGAACAGATCTTGGTTGCGCCTGCCTGCGCGAGCGCGGAGAGAATTTCGTCCAGCTTGTCGAGCTTGTCGGTCTTGCAGCAGAGCTGGCGCGTGATATTGAAACCGCTTTTATCGTAGGCGGGATAGGCCGAAAAATAATCTTCCCTGACTTTTCCGTATTGCGAAAAGACTTCTTCTATCTTTTTTGCGGCGCGGGCGTTTTGTTCCTGCCCGTCTTCAAGGGATACCGCATAGGTATCCACGCCTGCGGATATCGTCATAATGTCCGCGTCGGCATAAACCTGGCCGACTGCGCTGATCACGTATCTCTGCGCGTCTGCCGTATCGGCGGAGGCGCGCACGGTGTGCGACAAGGGGATGGCGAGCGCCGTAAGCGCGGCGAGCAA
>UQZE01000088.1 GCA_900545325.1 uncultured Eubacteriales bacterium | reverse complement strand
TACGCCCATTGGAAAAAAGGCCCAGAAAAACGTGCTGAGGAGCTTTGCCACCGTCATCAACACGCGTTATTTCAGCTGTCTTATCAACGAAAAGGGCGAGTGCGCGGGCTTTGCCGTCGTGTTGCCCTCCATCTGCGAGGCGCTCAAAAAGAGCAAGGGCAGGCTGTTTCCGTTCGGCTGGATGGGCGTCGTCAAGTCGATCAAACGTCCCACCGAACTCGAAATGGCGCTTATCGGCATCAAGAACGAGTACAAGCTTTCGGGCATCAATTCCATTTTGATGGTGCGCATGATGTGCAACATCGTGGAGGACGGAATCACCAAGATCGAATCCAATCCCATGTTGGAAACGAATTTCAGCATCCAGCAGAACTGGAAGTTTGCCGAAAACGAGATCATCAAAAGGCGGCAGACCTTTGTCAAAGATATCGAAAAAGCGTAAATTCGTCAAAAAAGTGCTTGTTTCAAGCGCTTTTTTTGTTTATTTTCTTGAAAAAAAACTGAAAAAATTGTATAATAGATTAAATATATATTGAAAAGCAGGTAGAGCATATGAAAAAGACGAGATTAAAAGAGATTTTTGCCTGTCCCGAAACGTTCGCGGATCAGGAGGTCGCCGTCGGAGGCTGGGCGCGCACCATCCGCGACAGCAAGGCTTTCGGTTTTATAGAACTCAACGACGGCACGTTCTTCAAAAGCTGCCAGATCGTTTTCGACCGCAGCAAACTGCCTAATTACGACGAGATCGCAAAGCAGAACGTCGGCGCCTGCCTGTTCGTAACGGGCAAACTCATTTTGACGCCGGACAATAAACAGCCCTTTGAGATAAACGCGGATAAAATAGAGGTGCTCGGCGCGTCCACGCCCGATTATCCTTTGCAGAAAAAACGCCATTCCATGGAGTTTTTACGGGAAATAGCCCACCTGCGCCCGCGCACGAATACGTTCGGAGCGGTGTTCAGAGTGCGCAGCGAGGCGGCTTTCGCCATTCACTCGTTCTTTCACGAACGCGGTTTCGTGTACGTGCACACGCCCATCATCACGGGCAGCGACTGCGAGGGCGCGGGCGCGATGTTTCAGGTAACCACGCTCGATCTGGCGAACGTGCCCAAGGCGGAGGGCAAAGTCGATTATAAAAAGGACTTTTTCGAAAAGCAGGCGAGCCTCACCGTTTCGGGACAGCTCGACGCCGAAACGTACGCCATGGCCTTTTCCGACGTGTACACTTTCGGCCCGACTTTCCGCGCGGAACGCTCCAACACCGTGCGCCACGCCGCGGAATTCTGGATGATAGAGCCCGAAATGGCTTTCTGCGACCTCGCGGGCGACATGGACGTAGCCGAAGCAATGATCAAACATATCATCGCGCACGTCAAAAAGACCTGTCCGGAGGAGCTGGAATTCCTCAATAAATTCGTGGATAACGGCCTTATCGCGCGGCTCGACAACGTGGCGGGCAACGAATTCAAGCGCCTGACGTATACCGAGGCGATAGAAATTCTGGAAAAGGTAAAGGATAAGTTCGAATTTCCCGTGTACTGGGGATGCGACCTGCAGAGCGAGCACGAGCGTTATCTCACCGAGGAGGTGTTCAAAAAACCCGTGTTCCTCACCGATTATCCCAAAGAGATCAAGGCGTTCTACATGCGCCTCAACGACGATAAAAAGACGGTGGCGGCGGTCGATATGCTGGTGCCCGGCATCGGCGAACTGATCGGCGGCAGCCAGAGAGAGGAACGGCTGGACGTTCTGGAAGCGAGAATAGACGAACTCGGCCTCAAAAAGGAAGATTACGGGTTCTACCTCGATTTAAGAAAGTACGGCGGCGTTACGCACGCAGGCTTCGGTTTGGGCTTTGAAAGGCTGGTCATGTACCTCACGGGCATAAGCAATATACGCGACGTGCTGCCTTTCCCGAGAACGGTGGGCAACCTCGAATTTTAAGGAATACGGAAATATGAAGATTTTGGTAGACGCATTCGGCGGCGACAACGCCCCCGGAGAGATCGTGGCGGGCGCGGTCGCCGCGCTCGCGAGGAATAAGGACTTTACGTTGGGACTGACGGGGAAGACCGCGGAAATAGAGCGCGTTCTGTCCGCTTTGACCTACGATAAGAGCCGCGTGGAAATAATAGACGCGCCTTCGGTCATCACCTGCGAGGAAGAACCCGCGCTCGCCGTCAGGCAGAAAGCGGATTCCTCCATGGTGGTTGCGTTCAGGCTGTTGCGGGAAAACGCCGCGGACGCTTTCGTTTCGGCGGGTTCGTCGGGCGCGCTTCTCGTGGGCAGTACGCTTAAAGTCGGGCGCATCAAGGGGGTGAACCGCCCCGCGCTCTGTCCCGTGCTGCCTACGGTGAAAGAGGGGAAAAAGGTGTTGCTTTTGGACGCGGGCGCCAACGCCGACTGCAAGGCGGTCAACCTCGTGCAGTTTGCCGTGATGGGCGGCGTATACGCGAAAGCGGCGCTGGGGGTGAAAACGCCGAAAATTGCTCTTCTTTCCAACGGTACGGAGGATAAAAAGGGCAACCAGCTCAATCACGAGGCGTTTCCGCAGCTTAAAGCGCTCAAAAACGTCGAGTTCGTCGGCAACATAGAGGCGCGCGACATCATGAGCGGCGATTACGACGTGGTGGTGGCGGACGGCTTTTCGGGCAACGTTGCGCTCAAGAGCATGGAGGGGACGATCTCGTCGCTCTTCTCGCTCATGAAAGCGGAATTTATGTCCACGGCGCGGGGAAAACTCGGCGCGCTCATGCTCAGAAAGAGTTTTAAAAACCTCAAAAACTCCCTCGATTACAACAAATACGGCGGCGCGGTATTTCTCGGCGTCGACAAGGTTGTGGTGAAGGCGCACGGCTCCGCCAAGCGGGAGTCCATCGAAAACGCCGTTCTGCAGGCCGCGGAGGCCGTAAAAGCGGGTACGGTGGAAACCATTAAAAAAGAATTACTCGAAACGGGGCTGGAAGAGGCATGATTTTCGACATACAGGGCGCGGAGGAAAAAATAGGATATTCTTTCAAGGATAAAATGCTTTTGCGCAAGTGTTTTACCCACTCTTCCTATTCCAACGAAAACAAGAACGCGGAAAACAACGAGGTGCTCGAATTTTTCGGGGACGCCATTTTGGATTTCGCGGTAACGGAATACCTCTGCGCGAACTGCGAGGGGGACGAGGGCGTGCTCACCAAAAAGCGGGCGGATATCGTGTCCAAAGAACCGCTGCAGGAGGCCGTTTTCGCCATGGATCTCGCGGAATACATGCTGTTCGGCAAGGGCGTGGCCAGAAATTCGGACTTTCACGAAAAGATGTATTCCAGCCTGTTCGAAGCCATCGTCGCGGGCATCTATATAGACGGAGGCATGGCTCCGACGAAAAAATTCATCAGGGAAAAACTGCTTGCGCGCCATTTCGCGCCGCCCGAAAAAAAGACGGCGAAAAAGTCCAAGGCGCGCGCGAAGGACGGCAAGAGCGAATGTCAGGAATTCGTGCAGAAATATAAGCTCGGCGATATTTGTTACGATACGCTGGAAAAGACCGGCCCCGACCATGCGCCGCACTATAAAGTGGCTTTTTTGCTGAACGGCAAAAAGGTGGCGGCGGGCGAGGGCGGCAGCAAGAAAGCGGCCGAAATGGCGGCGGCGGAAAACGCGCTCGCCGTCATGCAAAAGAAAATAAAGGGCGTAAATAAACCGCGTGCGGGGAAAAATAAGTGAACTTTGAAAAGATAGAAATGTTCGGCTTTAAATCGTTTGCCGACAAACAGGAAATTAAATTCGGCGACGGCATCACGGGCATCGTCGGCCCGAACGGCTGCGGCAAGAGCAACGTTTCGGACGCGATCCGCTGGGTCATGGGCGAGCAGTCCGCAAAGACCTTGCGCGGCAGCAGCATGCAGGACGTCATTTTCAACGGCACGCAGGACAGAAAGTCGCTGAGCTACTGCGAGGTGTCGCTCTTTTTCGATAACTCGAACAAGATGTTCAGCCTCGATTACAACGAAGTCGTCATCACGAGAAAGCTTTTCAGAAGCGGCGAGAGCGAATATTATATCAACAAACAGCCCGCGCGCCTGAGAGATATCGTCAACCTCCTGCACGAATGCGGCATCGGCAAGGAAGGCTATACCATTATCGGGCAGGGCAAGGTGCAGGAAATCATGTCCGCCAAACCCGAAGACCGCCGCGCCATCTTCGAAGAGGCGACGGGCATCGCCAAGTTCAAGACGGAAAAGAACGAATCGGAAAGAAAGCTCATGCGCACGCGGGAGAACCTTCTGCGCTTCAACGACATTCTCTCCGAGCTGGAAAACCAGCTCGCGCCCCTCGAACGGCAGGCGGAAAAAACGCGGCAGTTCCGCGACCTTTCCGCCGACCTAAAACACCACGAAATAAACGTATACATATCCAAGTTCGACAACGTAGCGGGCGAAAAAGAGAAGATAAACCTGAAAATAGACGCCATCAACGAACAGATCGGGCTGCGCGAAAAGGAGTCGGCGGACACGCAGGCGGAATACGAGCGCATACTGCGCGAGATCTCTTCTGCGGACGCCAAGCTTTCCGCTCTGCACGAAGAGCTTTTGGAAAAGCGCCTCAGCATAGAAAAGAGCGAGGGCGCGGCAAAACTTTACAACGAAAAAATTTCCTTTTTCCGTTCGGATATCGCGCGTACGAAACAGGCGATCGCCGACCGCGCGGCCGCGGCGGAGGCGGATCAGGCGGAGATTGCGCGGCTGCGGGCGAATATCGCGGAACTGCGCGGCAGAATGAAGTCGGCGCGCGAGGAATACGACGCGCTGTTAAAGGACATCGCAGACCGCCAGAGAGCGCTGAGCGAGGGCGAAATGGCCTCTCAGGAAAATACGAGGCGCGTCATCGAGTCCATGGCCTCGCTTTCGGACATCAACATGAACAAAGGCTCGCTGTCCGCGGAAAAAAGCGCGCTCAGCGATTCGAAGACCGAGCTTTCGGGCGCCATTTATTCGCTCGAATCCAAGCGGAACGAACTTTTCGCAAGCAAGGAAAAACTCGATAAGGACATCACCGATCTCGATAAATCCATTTACGACTTAAAGGGGCGAATCGAGGCGAAGGAAGATTCCGTGCGCGACTTCAACGAAAAGACCGCGCAGGTGGACAACGCCGTTTTCAACCTGAATTCAAATCTGACCATGCTGACGGCAAAGGAAAATTTTATCGTCGGCATGAAGGAATCTTTCGAGGGGTACGGTCCCTCGGTCAAGAGATTGCTGCTCTCTTCCAAGCAGAATAAAGAACTTGCCGCGCGTATCAAGGGCGTGGTGGCCTCGATCATCAAGACCGAGCAAAAGTACGACGTCGCCATGGAAACGGCGCTCGGCGCGGCGGCGCAGAATATCGTAACGGCGAATACCGACGACGCGAAATACCTGATAGAATACCTCAAACGCAGCAGCGGCGGCAGGGTTACTTTTCTGCCGGTAACGTCGGTGAAACCCCGCACGGAAAACGAAAATATCCGCCGCGCGCTGAACGAGCGCGGCGCGCTTGGGCTTGCCAACAAACTGGTGAAATACGACGCGTATTTCGAAAACGTCGTTTCCAACCTGCTGGGGAACACCCTTATCGTGGACAATATCGGCAACGCCACGGATATCGCCAACAAATACCGTTTCGCGTTCAAGATCGTAACGCTCGAGGGCGACGTGTTCAGTCCGCAGGGCTCGATGACGGGCGGTTCGCGGCGGCAGGATCTGCCCAACCTTCTGGCGGGCGACCGTCAGCTGGACGAGATACGCGAAAAGATCGCGGGCAAGCGCGCCGAAATGGACAGGCTGAAAGCCGAAAAGGCGCGGCTCGAGAGCGAACGCGACCGCGCGACCGACCAGCTCGCTTCGCTTAACGACATGTACAACGCGCGCAAGCAGGAGCTTCTGCTGCTCCGCGAAAAGCTGAGCGTGGTGGAAAGCGCGCTCATGGACAACAATAAAAGTTACGAGGACGCGCTCGGCAAGCTGGAAACGATAGACGCCAAGCTCGCCCACATAGAAAAGGCTTACGAGGAAGTCCGGAGCGGCAGCGAAAAGCTGGAGGCGGACAAGTCCACGGCGAGCGAAGAAGCCGAAAAACGCCGCGAGGAATACGAGCGGCTGCGCAAGGAAATAGACGGCATGAACGAGCGCAGCACCGCGCTGCAGCTCGCGCTCAGCGACTGCCGCGCCTCTGTCGACAAGGCCGAAGAGGATATTTCCCGCCTGACCGCCGAGATAGCCGCGCTGAAAGAGGACAGCGAAAAGGACGAAAAGCAGATCGCCGACAAAGAGGCCATTATAGAAAATCTGCGGCTGGAATCGGAAAAGGTCGCCCTTTCGGAAGAAGAGCAAAAGTACGTGCAGACCCTGCGCGGCAAGATAGAGTTTACCGAAAAAAGCAAGGAAACGCTGCGCGAAAAACAGGCGCGGGCAGACGAAAGAAAGGGACAGATCGCCGAAGAACTGGGAGTTCTGGCGGATAAGCGGCACGCGGAGGACATCGCGCTCACCAAGATCGATTCCGATATCGAATACTACGGCCAGCGCATTTCCGAAGAGTACGGCGAAACGTACGATACGGCGCTCCGTTTCCGCGCGGAAAATTACGATGCGCGCGAGGGCGAACAGGAGATCAACCGCTTAAAGCGCAAGATAAATTCCCTCGGCTCCATCAATCCCAACGCCATTGACGATTATACCTCCGTCAAGGAGCGTTACGACGAGATGAGCGTGCAGAAAGAGGACCTCGAAAAGGCGGAATCGGATATCATCAAGGCGATCGATACGCTGAAAAAGGAAATGCTGTCGCAGTTCACCGAGGGCTTCAATAAGATAAACGAAAATTTCCAGCGCATTTTCAAGGAACTGTTCGGCGGCGGCCGCGCCCTTTTGGAACTCGATTACGAGGGCGTGGAAGACCCGCTCGACGCGGGCGTGAACATCATCGCCGAGCCGCCCGGAAAGAAACTGCAAAAGCTGTCGCTTCTGAGCGGCGGCGAGCAGGCGCTCACGGCGATCGCCATTCTGTTTTCCATTCTGCGTCTGCGCCCGATGCCGTTCTGCGTGCTCGACGAGATCGAGGCCGCGCTCGACGAGGCCAACGTGGACCGTTTTGCGCGGTATTTGAAAAAGTTTTCGGGCGAAACGCAGTTCATCGTCATCACGCACAGAAAGCCGACAATGGAGCTGGCGGACGCGCTCTTCGGCGTTACCATGCAGGAAAAGGGCGTTTCCAAGCTCGTTTCCGTCAAACTGAGCGACATCACGGACGCCGATATCGGCTGACGTATTTTTCTAAGGAATAACATATGGGGTTTTTCTCAAAAATAAAAGAAGCGTTAAAAAAGACCAAAAACTCACTCGCGGCAAAGCTTGCCGACCTCTTTTCCCGCAATAAGCTGGGAAACGAATTTTACGAAGAGCTTGAAGAAATCCTCATCGCCTCGGACGTCAGCGTGCTGACGGCGAGCGAGATCGTGGAGGAAATCAAAGCGCGCGCCATTGACGAAAAGTGCCGCGACAAAGACTACGTAATAGGGCTTCTGAAAGAGGCCGTCTATGAAAAGCTGACTGCGGCGGAGCCGCTCGAGATCTGCCTGCCCGCGGTCATCATGGTGGTGGGCGTGAACGGCGTGGGCAAAACCACGTCGATAGGCAAGCTCGCCAACCTTTACGCGAAAGACGGTTTTTCCGTAACCATCGCGGCGGCGGATACCTTCCGCGCGGCGGCGGGCGAACAGCTTTCCGTGTGGGCGGACAGGGCGAAAGTGCGCATCGTCAAACACGCGGAGGGCGCGGATCCCTCGGCGGTGGTGTACGACGCCGTAAGTTCCGTCAAAGCGAAAAATACCGACATTCTCATCATCGATACGGCGGGGCGGCTGCACGTGAAGGCGAACCTCATGGAGGAGCTGAAAAAAATGGACCGCGTGGTGAACCGCGAGTTTCCCGACGCCAACTTTTACAAGGTCATCGTGCTGGACGCGAGCACGGGGCAGAACGCCTATAACCAGGTGGAGGCGTTTAAGGACGACGTCGGACTGGACGGCATAATCCTCACCAAGCTCGACGGTACGGCGAAGGGCGGTTTCGTAGTTTCGCTCTGTTCCGAACTGGAGGTGCCCGTCGTTTACGTGGGCACGGGCGAAAAGATTGACGACATCGAGGAATTCGACGCGGAGGAATTCGTGGACGCGCTGTTCGAATAATCGTATGAATGAAAACGGGGGAGACGGATGGAAAAAACGGGCGAGGTCGTCGCAAGGCGTTGGAAAAACGAGGGCGCCGTAATTGTAATTGTCTGGATAATTCTGCCTGCATTAGGCGTTTTAATCGGCGTGTTATGGGCGGGAGCCGAGGACATGCAGGAGCAATTGACAGGATTGCTTTACTCGGTTTTTTTAATTATACTGTTCGGCGCGCTTATTTTCCGTACGATTTTGTATTTTGTTATACCGCAGATCTATATCGTTTATAAAGACGACAAATTTTATCTTTACCCGAAAAAAA
>UQZE01000087.1 GCA_900545325.1 uncultured Eubacteriales bacterium | reverse complement strand
AAATACTTTGCGGGCGACCGCACGGGAAAATAGGTAACTGCCGCTTCCAGGAAA
Source organism: uncultured Eubacteriales bacterium (assembly GCA_900545325.1). Classification (GTDB taxonomy): domain Bacteria; phylum Bacillota; class Clostridia; order Christensenellales; family Borkfalkiaceae; genus UMGS775. The sequence goes on along the minus strand of UQZE01000087.1, from coordinate 8,503 downwards.
AAGAACCGAAAAATTTCGGTTCTTTTTTATTTTCTTGCTTTTTATCGGTTTTTGTATTATAATTTCCATATAAGGCATACGGAGGAGATATTGGAGGAAAAAAATTTGCTGCGGTTTGCGCTGCGGCTGCGCTTGTTCTGATCGGCGCGGAGGTCTGCAAACTGTTTTTAGACGCGCGCCTTTCGTATCCGGCGCTCGTTTTGGAAATTGCGGCGTTGGCGGGTTTAGTATTTTTATGTATCCGTACAAAAGGCGGCAAACGCTGGACGACGGCGGTCGCGGCCGTTTTGATAATTCTGCCGATTTATGCGAACGTGTCGATTTTGTCGTTCCACTACGCGAAACGACCGCCCGCTGTGATACACGCGGGCGGTGGAAATTACCTTAACAGCCTTGAAATGACGGAGGCATTTCTGCGGGAGGGGTACCGCTATGTGGAACTCGATTTTCTATATACGGAAGACGGCGCGCTCGTGTGTTCGCACATGTTTGAATTCGGCGGTTATTCGTTAAAAAACCGCCCGACGCTGGCGGAATTTGAAAACATACGGCTTCGCGGCGGCTATCGCGGGCTTACTCTTTCCGCGCTGACGGACTTAATGACGGAATACGAAAATTTTCAGGTCGTCGTCGATACCAAAGAACCCGATCTTATAGGCGTTTTGGCGGCGATCGAAACCGCCTGCGAAGAAACGGGCGTGGATTTTTTCGGGCGGTTTATCGTCCAGCTTTACAGTTATGAAGATTATCTCATGCTGAAAAGTTATCCGTTTTCGGAATTTTGGTATACAAATTACAAATCGCGCTGCGTTTCTGGTAAGATAGAAGCCTATTTCGGCGGGGAAGAACGCGTTACGACGATTGTGATGAGCAAATACGACTGGCTGCTGCAATTTCCTTTCGGCCTTCCGCAGGATAAAAAAATTGCCGTACATACCGTTAACGGCGCCGCCCGTGCCCGCTTTTTCGCGGAACGCGGCGTGGATTTTATTTACTGCGATTACGGTATAGAAGGCGTTACGACCTGCTGAAAAGCCGTTTTTTTACCCGAAAACGTCCGCAATGCATGCGCATACGTCGATTTTTTGCAGGGGAAACTTGTTGACTTTTACTTTGCGATGGGGTATAATGCCTTTAAATATAAACGTTCGCGTTGGCAAAGGGAAAAATGGAAAGACAGAAGACGGCTATCAAACTGAATTACGTCAGGGAATATAATATCGGGCTGATCACGTCGATCTTGTACGACGCGCCGCTCTCCTGCCTGGAAATGTCGAAAAGGATAGGCATCAGCGACGTCGGCGTGCGGAAAATCGTGAAACAGCTTGAGCAGCAGGGCATGCTCAAGGTTGCGCGTGAAAATACTTCCCCGCGCAAGAAGGGTAATCAGCATATCCGCTACACCATCGACGCCGATTACGGTATCTTTCTCATCGTCGATTTCACGCATCTGAGCGATCGGTTCGTCGTGTTCGACTATGCGGGCAACCGCCTGCTCGAACAGGGCTTTGTCATTCCCTATCTTGATGTAACCGACGACGATATCAGACGGCTGATCGCCGAAATCAAGGCCGCGCTCGCCGCCGCGGGGCTGGAAAATAAAAAATTGCTGAACGTTCATCTGTCCGTACCCGGTCAGATAGACGAGAAATCCCGCTGTTTTACCATTTCTCACCGTTTCAAAAATTATGAAAACGATTACAGCGGTTCCTTCTTTAAACTGTTTGAGGATGCGTTCGGCGCGCCCGTTTCCGCAAAAAACAACGTTGCCTATATGGCGTTGGGGGAAGCCGAACACGGTTTTTCCAGCAAATACGGCGCGGCAATATATATTTTCGTCGGCTACGGCGTGGCTGCTACCGTGCTCTATAAAGGGCAGGTCGTTACGGGGTGGCGCGGGTACGCGGGCGAGATCGGCGGCAGTAAATTCGGGCGGGACAGCACGCTGAGTTTGAACTGTTCCGTCATGCGGCTCATCATTAAATGCGCGGATTATCTCGAAACGCAGGACTTCGACGGGCTGATGAAGGCCTACCGCACAAACGAAACGGTGCGCGGCATCATTCTCGGCAGCGCGGACGTGCTCGCCATGTTTATTTCCATGTTCGCCAACCTTATCGGCGCGGACGTGGTCATGCTCGGCGGCGAGAGCCTGGAATACGGGGAAGATTACCTCGGAAGAGTAAAGGATTACGTCCGTTCGCATACCATAGCCAAGGCGGAGGTATATCCGTCGGGGCTGGCGGACGCGGCGGTGCGCGGCGCGCTGGCCGAGGCGAAAAAACAGGTCGTAGCGGACTACAACGAAAAAAGACGATCGGAAACGAATTTATAATTTGATTTTTTTATGAGGGATACCTTGCGGTATCCCTTTTTTTATTTTGTCCGCCTGCGGCGAGTTTAAAAAGAAATAAAAAAAAGGTATTGACAAATTTTTATTCTGTGTTATAATATAAATATATTTGGCAAACTAAGTTCGTCAAATGTATTAAAATTGTAAAAAACGTCTTTACAAAGCGTAAAAATTTATTTTTCAGGAGGCATTATGTTTAAAAAAACTGTTGCGCTGCTAACATGCGCGGTGATGGCGTTCGGATTGAGCGGCTGTTTCAGAAGAGACGAAGTAGAGGATTACGATCCTACGAAGACTTATCTCTACATAGGCAACTACGACGGCGGTCTGGGGGACGAATGGCTGAGCTCTCTCGCGGACGAATATATGAAAAAACATACGGACGTTATCATTAAGATAAACAACCACAAGGATAATTACGCCGACGCTACGCTTTTGGAAAGAATGGACGATTACGGCAACGACATGTATTTTGTCAATGCCGTAACGTATTCCAACTACGTGGGGCGCGGGAAGATGCTCGACATTACGGACGTGGTAACGGAAGATCTCGACGGCGAGAGCGAATCCATCGAAGACAAGATGAATCCCACGCTGCGCGAATACTACAAGACGGACGACAATAAATATTACGCCGTTCCCTTTTTCGACAGCATCTTCGGTACGGTATACGACGTGGATCTTTTCGAACAGGAAGGGCTGTATTTCAACGAAAACGGCAATCTGATGTGCGACGACGGTTCGTCCGACGTGAAATCCGCGGGGCCGAACGGCATATCGGGCGATTATGACGACGGTCTGCCCGCCACGTTTTCGCAGTGGAAAGAACTGATGTACGTCATGCAGAAGGGACTTTCCATCGTGCCGTATATATGGACGGGCGAATACACGTATTACCGCTACCGTTATCTGACTTCCATCTGGGCCGATTACGAGGGCAAAGACAATTTCGACCTCAACATGACGTTCGACGGCAGTTACACTTTCCCCGGCGACGTCGAGGCTACGCCCATCAGCGTGAACAACGCCTATCTGCTGCAAAAACAGCCCGGCAAAAAATACGCGCTCGACTACGCGGAATACATAATCAGAAACGGGCTTTACGCCACCACGTCCTTTGATTCCACAAACACGCATATGATGGCGCAGCGTTCCTATCTTCTCAGCGCGGAAGCGGACACCCGTTACGCCATGATCATAGAAGGCGGCTGGTGGGAAAACGAGGCGAAGGATTTCTTTGACACTATGGCCGCGGACAACGGCGAACAATACGCCTACGGCACGCGGAAATTCGCGTTTATGCCTACGCCGAAAGCCGACGACGGCAGTTCAGCGCCCGGAACGACGCTCATTTCCTCCACGGGCAATTCCGTGGCGTTCATCACCTCGAACACCGCCGTGCCCGAACTTGCAAAGGATTTTCTGCGTTTCGTGCATACCGACCACGCGCTGAGAACGTTTACGCGCATGACGGGCGCCATCCGTCCGTACGATTACGACCTGACGGAGGCCGAAACCTCGGAAATGACGCACTACGCGAAAAATATGTGGGACATTTATCACAGCGACGACACCGACATTTCCTACATTACGCTGTACTATAACGACTGCTTTATTCAAGAAGCGTCCTTCCTCGGTTCCAACTGGTGGTGGAAATCCACGGTGAACAACAAGGAATACCTCGACGCGCTCTACGAATTTTGGCAGGAAAGTTCGCTGAATGCGGAAAATTATTTCAACGGGCTGCAGGTAACTTTCTCGCAGAGCAAATGGAACGACAGAATGAGCAAATACTTCGACTGAACGGGGATCGATGAGGGTGAAAAGAGAAATTTACAATGAAGACGCCAAAGGGCTGAGAAAACTCACGCGTCCGATAGAAAGAGGATTATCCGCGGGCTGGCGCGCAGTCAAAGAATTCTTTTACGGGATTTCCGTCGCGCTGCACAAAACGCGGGTAAAGATGAACAGGGGCGGAAAGCCGAAGACCATGACTTCCCGCCGCCGCGGCGAACTGGCGTTCTTTATCGCGCTGATCGCCTACCCGCTCGCGCAGTTCACCGTGTTTTACGTGGCGGTGAACATCAACTCCGTTCTGCTCGCGTTCAAGCATTTCGATATAGACACGGCGCAGTTCTACTTCAACGGCGCCGGCGCAATATTTGAGAATTTTAAGGAATTTCTGGGCGATTTGAAAGCGGACGCAGCCATGATCACGGCGGCGACGAATTCCGTCAAGCTGTATCTATGCACGCTGCTCATTGCGCTGCCGCTCAACCTGATATTTTCCTTTTTTCTCTATAAAAAGGTGCCTGCGCACGGCTTTTTTCGCGTGGTGCTCTTTCTGCCGCAGATTATTTCGGCGCTCGTCGTATCGCTCATGTTCCGCTATTTCGTGGAAAACGCGCTGCCCGAACTGATCGGCATCAATCTGCTCATAACAAAAAATACGGGATTTCCGACCATTATTTTCTATACGATCTGGGCCGGATTCGGCACGCAGATTCTCATCTATACGAGCGCGATGACAAAGATAGACGATTCGCTCGTAGAGTTCGGGGAGCTGGAGGGGATTTCCCTTCTGCGGGAATTCTGGCAGGTAACGCTGCCGCTCATCTTTCCCACCATCACGATCTTTCTCGTGGCGGGCATTGCGGGCCTGTTCACCAACCAGGCGAGCCTTTATAACTTCTACGGGGGGAGCGCCCGCACGGATTTGCAGACGCTCGGTTACGTATTCTTCGTAAAGATCATAAAGTCGAACGACGCGAGCTACGCGCAGTATCCTTACGCCGCGGCGGCGGGGCTGCTGTTCACGCTGGTCGCCACGCCCGTAACGCTTTTCGTCAAATACATGCTCGAAAAATTCGGGCCGAGTACGGAGTGAGTTATGAAAAAGAACGCTATCAAACATCATAAATTCGGAAAGAGCCTGTTTATCGTGATGGGCATGATCCTGCTCATCGTCTATACGGCGAGTTTTCTCGCGCCGCTTTTATGGGCGCTAATGACTTCGTTCAAATCGGAAATGGATTTCATGCGCCATACGTTCGGTTTTCCGACGAAATTTATTTTTGACAACTATGCGTACGTTTTCCAGAATATGGCCGTACCCGTTTCCAAAATAGGCAACATCTATATAGTGGAGATGTTTTACAACTCCATCTGCTATACCGTGCTCTGCACTTTCACGCATACGCTCACGCCGCTTATATGCGCGTATGCCGTTGCGAAATTCGACTTTAAATTCGGCAAGGTGATATACGGGATCGTAATCGTTACCATGATTTTGCCGGTCATAGGAAACCTCGCTTCCGAGATACAGGTATCCAAAGCGGTCGGTTTCTACAACAACCTCTTCGGCGTGGCCATTATGAAAGGCCATTTTCTGGGGACGAACTTCCTCATTTACTACGCTTCGTTCAAAAGCCTGCCGAACGATTTCAAGGAGGCGGCGGAGATAGACGGCGCCTCGCAGTTCCAGATACTCGTCAGCATCGTCATGCCGCTTATCAAGACCACGATCGGCGCCATCGCCCTTCTTTCTTTCATCAGCTACTGGAACGACTACACCACGGCTATGATCTACCTGCCGAGCCGCCCGACGATCGCTTACGGACTGTATTATTTCACGCACAGTTCGACCAACGAATCGAGCTACGTTACCGTGGGCATCGCGGCGTGCATGCTGGTTACGATTCCCATTTTCTTGGTGTTTCTGCTTTTCAAAAACAAGCTTGTCGGCAATATGGCCGTAGGCGGAATCAAAGGTTAAGGAGGAAAAGGAATGAACTCTGTAAAAAGACGGATTGCGGCCGCCCTGCTGGGCGTCGTCGCGGTATGCTGTCTGTTTTTCGCGGCGAAAACGGCCGAACCGCTCGCCGAAAGCATCGTCAACAGCGACGGTATGTTTCTGGCTGCGGACGGCGTAACCGTCGCGGCGGACGCCGCCGCGCCCGATACGTTCGCCACCTACGACGGCGGCACGGAGGCGCGCAAATTCGACCTCGGCAAAAAGGGCGTGCTGCTCTCCGCCGAAGACGCTGGCGCCGAAGTTTCGCTCGCCCCGACTTTCGCGGGCGATTTCGAGCTGACTTTCCGCGCCTACTCTTCGGTAAGCTATCATGCAGAGAGCGACGCGGACTACAATACTTCGGCCGTCGAAATGACGCCCTACGCCGATCTCAGGGAGATCAGTTTTGAGTTTACAGATCGGGAGGGCAACGGCTTTACCGTCGCCATCGACGCGGGCGAGCGGTGGAATATCATTACGCCCGCCGCGCGCGTGATCGTCGCGGGAACTTCGGTCGGCTACCATTATGCCACGGATGCAAAAACGCCGTCGGAAACGGCGCTCAAAAATTCCGAGGGATACTTTACCCGTATTGGCGGCACCACGTTCTGCAACGTGGCGCGGCGCGGGGGCGCGTATACGTCGGAAAATTCCATGCCCGTTACGTTCGGGTATAATTCTTCGGAAATGGAAATTTACGTAATCCATTACGGCACGTCTTCCACCGAGGAAAGCTACCGCGTGGTGTACGATCTGAACGCGGAAAGTTCGGGACTGCGCGCAATCGACGAATTCGAAGATTACAACGTCAAGATAAAATTCACCGACGTGGCGGAGGGAAAGACGGCGAACGTGGTGCTTTACGAGCTGAACGGGCAGCCGCTTTCCGGCGAAAGTTTTTCGGATACCGCGGGGGCGGAGAGCATCGTTTCCGCGCGGTATAACGCCGTCGTCGGGGAAAAATACCCGCTGCCCGAACCCGCCGCGTTCGACGTGCTGGACGGCAAAACGGAATTTGCGGGCAAGGCGGAAGTTTCGCTCGGCGGCAGAACGTATGAGCTTTACGGAGCGGACGGCGCGCCCGTTTCGGAATATACGGCGGGCTGTTATTTCTTGCCCGACGCCGAGGGCACCTATGAAATCGCCTATACCGCGCGCGACAAGGCCGGCAATTACGGCGCGGAAAAGACTTTGAAGATCAAGGCGCTGAAAGAGCCTGAAACGTCGTTCGGGATCGGCGGGAACTACCGCGGCTTGAACGGTTCGGAAGCCGTCGGAAAGGGATCCTGGCTGCGCATTTACGCGGCGACGGCGGTCAGCGAAATATTTGCAGACGGCAGATCGGAGATCGCGGAGGCCGCGCTGTACCGCGACGGCGAACTCTATAAGGAAACGAGTTTTTCCGCAGAAGAGGATATGGACGTATTGCTGGAGGACGAGGGCGGTTACGAACTTGTCTATTCGGTCAAGGGCTATAAAGATCTGAAATATACGGTGGCGTTTACCGTAACGGCCTCCGCTCCCGTGTACGCGCTTTCCGAACCGCTGCCGCAGAAAGTTGCGGTCGGTACGGAATTTGCCGTACCCGCGCTCACGGCGTCGTTCGGAGGCGAGAGCAAGCGGGGCACCGCCACCCTGTACACGCCCGGCGGCAAGGTGCAGCCGCTCGCAAACAACAAGGCCGTGATAACGGAGGTCGGAGAATATAAACTCACTTACTACGTGCGTTTCGATACCACGTACACGTATACCGTTTATTTCGAAGCCGCCCATTCGAGCGAAGGTGCTTTCACGGGGGACGGCATGTCGGTGCAGGCGGTTCGCGGGGACAGCGGCTCGCTCTACCCGCAGAAAGCTTACGGCACGGTGCTCACCTTTACGGCGGAGGATAAATTCGCGGAATATACGAAACCGATCGACCTCAGCAAAAACACCAAGGAGGATCCGCTCATCAGCGTGATGGTGCTTCCCTCGTCGAAGGGCCATCTCGATTTCTGGCAGTACACCGTTCGCCTGACGGACGCGACCGACCCGAAAAATTACGTGAACATCACGGCGTTTAAGGGCAGCTGGGGAAACGAATTTTCCTACATCAAGGCGGGCGGCGCGGATCAGATGCTGTCCGGTTGGGAAAAGGGCGCGGTGCTTTCCGCGTACAACACGGGGTGTCCCGTCAATTACAGCTTTACGGGCGAATCGCTTACGGGCACGGAATATCTCAACCTCTATTATGATTACGCCGAAAACGCGGTGTACGTGGACAATATCAAGCGCGAGGGCTACGCCTACGGCAACCAGGTCATCGATCTCGACAGCCTGCAGTGCTTTTCGGAAAACTCGCTGTTCAAGGGATTCGG
>UQZE01000086.1 GCA_900545325.1 uncultured Eubacteriales bacterium | reverse complement strand
GAAGGGAGCCGTGCCCTCCCTGCCCTACCTTCGGGAAGTGCTCGATTTCTTAAAGGTGGTTTCATGTTGAAAAATATCGATAAGCGTATTTCGCCCGAACTTTTGAAGGTGCTCTGCGAAATGGGGCACGGGGACGAGATCGTGATAGCCGACGGAAATTTTCCCTCCGCAAGCATCAACAAAAACACCGTGCGCGCGGACGGGCTGGGCGTGAGCGAACTGCTCCGCGGCATTCTGCCGCTGTTTCCGCTCGACGCTTTGGTGAAAAGCGCGGTGTTTTTCATGGATGTGCCCGCGGGCGAACAAAAGCCCGAAATCTGGAGCGAATATAAAAAGATCATAGAGGAAAACGGTGAAAAATACACCGCGGAATACCTCGACCGCGGCGCGTTTTACGAGCGCGCGGCCAAGAGCTACGCAGTAGTTGCGACGGGCGAGTCCGCCCTCTTCGCGAACGTCATTCTGCGCAAAGGCACCTGCTGAAACGGGATTGAAATCGGCGGCCGGCAGGCCGCCTTTTTTGCTTGACGAAAGGATTTAAAAAAAGTATAATAAGCTGGAACGCGGAGACCGCGCTCATTACGGTCGGGAACGCCGCACGCGGCGGGGTGGAGAAAATGACGGAGCGATCGAAAATACTCAAAGAAACGATGACCTACGTGTTCATCGTCTTTCTGGCGGTTGCGTCGGCTACGACGTATCACGTATTTATTTTTCCGAATAAATTCGCGCCCGCGGGCGTGGGCGGCATCACCACCATGGTACAGTACGCTTTCGGATTCAGCGCGGGGTATCTCACGCTCATCGTGAACGTGCCGCTGGCCGTTCTCGTGTTCTTTTTCGGGGACAGAACGTTCGCCGTCCGCTCCTTTCTTTTCGTGCTCGTGTTTTCCGCGATGATCCTCGTATGGGACGCGGTCGGCTTTTACAGTTACGACGCAGGGGACAACAAACTGCTCGCCGTGATCGCGGCGGGCACGCTGGGCGGCGTCATATACGGCTATTCGCTCAGGCTCAATTCTTCTACGGGCGGCACCGATTACGCGGCGGCGCTCATTCATAAGGCGAGGCCGCAGTTTTCCCTGATATGGGTGATCTTCGCGCTCAACGCCTCGGTGGCCGTCGTTTCCTTTTTCGTTTACGACTATCAGATGGAACCCGTCATTCTCTGCATCATCTATTGTTTCACGCAGTCAAAGATATCCGACGGGATTTTAAAGGGCGTATCCTCCGCGCTCAAAGTGGAGATCATCACCGACAAGCCCGACGAGCTGATAGACGAACTCTTGAAACATATTCATCACGGCATCACGGAGATCGCCGCGCGGGGCGCATATTCCCATACCGACAAGACCATGCTCGTATGCCTGATCAACAAACACGACCTCGTCGCCTTCAAAAAGATACTCGCGGGGTTCGACAATACTTTCGCTTACGTTTCTTCGGTCAACGACGTGTACGGCAGATTCCGCAGAAACACGATAATCAGATAAAACCGAACGCCGCGGGGATAAAATCCGCGGCGTTTTTCCTTCCGCAATTTAAAAGTTGCGCGCCGAAACCGAAAAGTTCTTTACAATCCGCCGCGGGGCGTGGTATGCTTTTTTCAGTAAATTCAAGGAGAAAGAAAAAATGACTTGCGGAGAAAAGATAGCTGCGGAAAGGAAAAAGCGGAATATGACGCAGGACGACCTCGCGGAAGTGCTCGGCGTAACGAGACAGGCCGTTTCGAGATGGGAGTCAAACGCCGCCTACCCCGAAACGGAAAAGCTGGTGCGGCTGGCCGAGCTGTTCGACCTCGATCTCAACTATCTTCTGAAAGACGGGGCGGAACCGAAACCCGAATCCTGCGGCGGTTTTGCGCCCGAACGGTTCCACTATCAGTACACGAGCAAGGCGCATATCGGAAAACTGCCGCTCGTTTGCGTGAACATAGGTTTCGGTTTTTATAAGGCGCGGGGCGTGATCGCCGTCGGCAATGCGGCGGCGGGCGTCGTTTCAATCGGACTGTGTTCGGCCGGCGTGTTTTCTGCGGGACTGCTCTCGTTCGGATTGCTCGCGCTCGGCAGTATCGCCGCGGGAGGCGTCGCGTTGGCTGCGGTCGCGCTGGGGATGCTGGCTGTCGGTGCGGTCGCGTGCGGCCTGGTTTCGTTCGGCGCCCTTTCGGTAGGTGCGTTTTCGGCGGGCGCGCTGTCCGTCGGCGGATATTTCGCCATGGGCGACGTCGCATGGGCGAAAGTCGCGCTCGGCATGACGTCCGCGCACGGGCAGTTTGCCTTTGCCTCGGGCGTGCAGGGCGCGTTTTCCTACGATAAGGCGGAGGTCGCGGCCGCGCTTTCTCAGACGGTGCCGCCCGTCTTCGGCTGGCTGAAAGATATCGTCGTTTCCCTGCTGTAACGAAAACCGCGCCGCGCGTAAGCGGCGCTTTTTTTGTATCGAGGCATAAAAATTCAACATTTTACTTGCAAATATACATTCTTATGTGGTAAAATATTACTTAATATATAAAAAAGTTAAAAAGGCGGAGAGAAACTATGGACTACGATTTTTCGGAAAGGGTGAAAAACTTATCGGGCAACGCCATCAGGGAAATTTTCAAAGTTCTCGGCGATAAGGAAATGATATCCTTTGCGGGCGGCATGCCCGCGGCGGAATGCCTTCCTGCGGCGAAGGTAAGGGAATTTGCCGACGAACTTCTGTCGGAAAACCCCGTCGGCATGCTGCAATACGGGGCGACCGAGGGATATATGCCTCTCCGCAGGACTTTTCTCGATTACGTGAAGAACGTGGGCATTGAGGGGTACGATACGGACAACGCGCTCGTCGTCAGCGGCGGACAGCAGGGGATCGACCTCATGTTCAAGGCGATGACCAACGAGGGCGACGTCATTCTGGTGCAGAATCCGACGTATCTCGCCGTGCTGCATATCGCAAAGACCTATCGTCTCAGGCCGATCGGTTTCGACTGCGGCGAGGACGGCGCGGACGTGGACGACCTCGAAAGAAAAATCGCCGCTCATAAGCCGAAAATCGTTTATATCGTGCCTAATTTTTCCAACCCCACGGGCAAGACGCTCAAAGTCGAAACGCGCAAAAAAATCGTGGAGATCGCGGAAAAATACAATGTGGTCGTCATCGAGGACGATCCCTACGGGCGCATCCGCTTTGCCGGCGAGCACCTGCCTTCTATCAAGAGTTTCGATAAAAACGGACACGTTCTGTATCTCACCAGCATTTCCAAAACGATTGCGCCCGCGCTCCGCGTGGGGCTTGCCGTGGGCGACGAAAAGCTTATATGCAAGCTTACGGTGTGCAAGCAGGCGGTGGACGTGCAGACGGTAACGCTCACGCAGGCGGTCGTGGAAAAGTTCATATCCACGGGCGAGATCGACCGCGGCATAGCGCGCAGCCTGCCGATCTATAAGAAAAAGGCCGAGGCCATGCTGGCCGCGCTCGACAGATATATGCCCGCAAGCTTTACGCATACGGTGCCGCAGGGAGGGCTGTTCATCTGGGGCGAGTTCAAAGACGGCACCAGCGCCAAGGCGAAATTTTACGAGGCGGTGGAAAATAAGGTCGCATTCGTTGCCGGCAACGATTTTTTTGCCGACGGCAGCGGCGACAACACGATGAGACTGAACTTTTCAAACGCGACGGTCGAGCAGATCGACGCAGGCGTGAAAAGACTGGGAAAAATATTCGCGAAATAAGGTGTAAACATGGCTAAGAGTGCATTCGACGTATTGAAAGAAAGAGGCTTTATCAAACAGACGGTCTTTGAGGACGATCTGAAAAAGATGCTCGAAAACGAAAAGGTAACCTTTTACGTGGGGTTCGATCCCACGGCGGACAGCCTGCATATCGGGCATTATATCCCCATTATGGCGATGGCGCATATGCAGCGGCTGGGGCACAAGCCCATTGCGCTGTTCGGCGGCGGCACGGGGCTGATCGGCGATCCCTCGGGCAGGAGCGATATGCGTTCCATGATGACGAAGGAAACCGTCGCGCACAATATCGCCTGTTTCAAAAAGCAGATGGAGCGCTTTATTTCCTTCGAGGGGGAAAACGCCGCCCTCATGGTCAACAACGCCGACTGGCTTGCCGACCTCAACTATATAGAATTTCTGCGCGATATCGGCGTGTATTTTTCGGTGAATAAGATGCTCACGGCGGAATGTTATAAATCCCGCATGGAAAAGGGGCTCACTTTCCTCGAATTCAATTACATGCTCATGCAGGGCTACGACTTTTTGAAACTCTACAAGGATTACGGCTGCACGCTGGAAATGGGCGGCGACGACCAGTGGAGCAACATGCTCGCGGGCGCCGACCTCATCAGGCGCAAACTGCAAAAGCCCGCGTTTGCCATGACTTTCACCCTGCTGCTGACCAGCGAGGGCAAAAAAATGGGCAAGACGGCGAAGGGCGCGCTCTGGCTGGACGAAAACAAGACCACTCCTTATGAATTTTATCAGTATTTCCGCAACGTGGAGGACGTAAAGGTAAACGAATGCATGCGGCTTCTGACGTTTATGGAAATGGATGAGATAGAAGAGCTTACGCGCTATAACGACGAGCGCATGAACGCGGCGAAAGAGCGCCTCGCCTACGAAGTTACCAAACTCGTGCACGGCGAAGAAAAGGCAAAGGCGGCCGAAAAGCAGGCGAAAGCCGCGTTCGGCGGCGGCAGCGCGGAGGATATGCCTAAGGCCGAAGTGAGCAGGGAGCTGAAACAGGTGGCCGACGTCATGGTGGCGGCGGGGATCGCCAAGTCCAAGGGGGAGGCGAAGCGCCTTATCGAGGGCGGCGGCGTTTCGGTGAACGAAACGAAGATAACCGATCCGTTCGGCGAGGTGGACGAAACGGCGCGCGCCGCGGGCGGTTTCGTACTGCACAAGGGCAAAAAAGTACACGTGAAAATCGTGCTCGTATGAAAGACTATCTGAGCGTTACGGGCGAAACGGTAACCGAATACACGATAGAGCGTTCCCGTTTCATAACGCATCTCGCGGGCGTCGGAAACGAGGAGGAGGCGCGCGCGTACGTGGCGAAGATAAAAAAGGAACATTCGCTCGCCGCGCACAACTGTTACGCCTATATCGCGGACGAGCTGGGCAACGTGCAGAAGTTTTCCGACGACGGCGAACCGCAGGGCACGGCAGGGTTGCCCATGCTCGAAGTGCTGAAAGCGAAAAACCTGAAAAAATGCGCGGCGGTGGTAACCCGTTATTTCGGCGGGATCAAGCTGGGCGCGGGCGGGCTGGTGCGCGCCTACGCAAAGGCCGTGGCCGACGGCGCGAACGCGGCCGCAACGGCGCGCTTTTGCGCGTGCGAGTTCGTAAAGACCGCCGCGGATTACGAATACTATTCTAAACTGCTTAAATTTTCCGAAAATAAAAATTATAAAATAAAAGATACGCAATTTTCCGAAACGGCGGAGGTAACGTTCGCCGTTCCGCGGGAAAGCCTGCCCGCTTTCGAGCGGGAATTCGCCGACTGTTTCGGCGGCAGACTGAAAACGGAAAGCAAAGGTTCGGGGTATTACGCATTCGAGGAGTGAACATGGAAATCGAAATGATCGAAAGAAAGACGCTGAAAGAAAAACCCGCCGCGGGCAGCGAGCTGGGGTTCGGCAAACTGTTTACCGATTATATGTTCAGCATGGTCTACGAAGAGGGACGGGGCTGGCACGACGCGAAGATCTCGCCGTACGAACCGATCCCGTTCGATCCGTCAACCTCCGTCCTGCACTACGCGCAGGGCGTATTCGAGGGGGCGAAAGCGTTCAAAAACGAAAAGGGCGAGATACGCATTTTCCGTCTTGCGGAAAATTTCAGCCGCATGAACCGTTCGTGCGACCGCATGTGCATGCCGCGGCTGGACGCGGACTTTGCCTTAAAGGCCGTTTATCGGCTCGTTCAGCTGGAAAAGGATTGGATCCCCACGGCGGAGGGCACGGCGCTTTATATCCGTCCGCTCATGATCGCGTCGAGCGCGGAACTCGGCGTGCACGCCGCCAAAAAATATCTGTTTTTCGTAATCCTTTCGCCCGTCGGCGCTTACTATAAGCACGGGCTGGCGCCTACCAAAATCTACGTGGAAAATCACTACGCGAGAACGGTCGCGGGCGGCACGGGCGAGGCGAAGTGCCTCGGCAACTACGCGGGCAGCATCAAGGCCGCGGAGGAGGCGCAGAAAAAGGGGTACGATCAGGTGCTCTGGCTGGACGGCGTGCATAAAAAATATATCGAAGAAGTCGGTTCCATGAATATCTTTTTCGTCATCGGCGACGAGGTTGTAACCCCCGCGCTCAACGGCTCCATTCTGCCGGGAATCACGCGCAAGAGCTGCCTTGAAATCCTCCGCGCCAACGGTTACAAAGTGAGCGAACGCCTGCTTTCCGTCAAGGAAGTCGTAAAGGCGCACAAAAAGGGTCGGCTGAAGGAAGTGTTCGGCACGGGCACGGCGGCGGTCGTTTCGCCCGTGGGCGTGCTGGGCGTGAACGGGGAAAACCTGGAAGTCAACGGCGGCAGAATGGGCGACGTGACGAAATTTTTATACGATACCGTAACGGGAATCCAAACGGGCAGGCTGGAAGATAAATTCGGCTGGGTAACGGTGCTTTGATGGGCAAGATCACCGCCGTTACGCCGCAGCTGAAAGACGACAAGCGCGTGAACGTATATATAGACGGCTCGTTCGCGTGCGGTCTGTCGCTCGAAACTGCGGTGAAAAACAAGCTGAAAGCCGGCGTCGAAATCGACGGGGAGCGGCTCAGGGAAATAGAATTCGACAGCGAAAAGACGACCGCCATGGAAAAGACGTCGTCCTTTATATCCGGAACGATGAAGACGGAGCGTGAAGTCGCGCTCTTTTTGACGCGCAAAGGGTATTCCGAAGCTGTCGTTTCTTTTATTTTGGAAAAGTTCAAAGGCTACGGCTATATCGACGATAAGGCGTACGCCGCAAGCTATGTGAAATCCTACGCGGCGAAAAAGGGGGACAAGCTTTTGAAGATCGAGCTTTCCCGCCGCGGCGTGAGCGCGGAAGACATTGCCGAAGCGCTCGGAAACGCCGTGCGCGACGAGGGCGCGATAGACGCGCTCGCCGCAAAGTTCATGCGCGGCAGGGAACGCAGCCCGAAAGAGGTTTCGCGCCTGTACAGACACCTGCTGGGCAAGGGGTTTTCCTACGAAGAGGCGGAACGCGCGGCTGCGCCTTATAAGGAGTGAGCATGGAAAGGATATTGAGCGTCGCGGAAATGCGCGCGGCGGATAAGTATACCATAGAAAAACTCGGCATACCGGAGCGCACGCTGATGGCGCGCGCGGGCGAGGCGGTCGCGGAGGAAATAAAGCGGCGTTTCAAGGGCGGAAGAATTTTGTTCGTGTGCGGCAAGGGCAACAACGGCGGCGACGGCATGATCGCGGCCAAACTCCTGCGCAACGTGCACGGCTTTTCGGTGTTTCTCCTGAAACTCGCGGCGGAAGGCGCGGAAAAGCTGGATTACGAATACGACGTAATCGTGGACTGCATTTTCGGCACGGGACTGACGCGCGAAGTCGAGGGCGAGATGCGGGAAGTGATTGAAAAGATCAACGCAAAAGACTGTTTCAAGATAAGCGTCGATATACCCAGCGGCCTCAGCGGCGACAGCGGCAGGGTGTGCGGCGCCGCGGTCAAGGCCGATCTTACGATCTCGATACAGGAATATAAAACGGGGCATTTTTTAAACGACGGCAAGGACTACTGCGGCAAGGTCGTCAATAAGGATATCGGCATAGCGGTGTTTGCGGAAGAATTTGCAAGCCGCCTCGAAACCAAGGATATGAAGCGCTTTTTTCCGCCGCGCGCGGAAAACACGCACAAGGGCAGTTACGGCAAGGCGGCCGTCGTCGGCGGGAGCAGGGATTTTTTCGGTTCGGCCCTCCTTTCGGCAAACGCCCTTGCTGCGCTGAAAACGGGGGCGGGATACGGCCATCTGTGCGTTCCCGACAGCCTGTTTCCCCTCTATGCGGGCAAGGTGCCCGAACTCATCACGCACCCGTTTGCGGATGAAAACGGCGCGCTGAAATTCGATGAAAAGGACTTTGAAAAGATAGACGGCGTGAACGCCGTCGCGTTCGGCATGGGCTGCGGCGTGAGCGAGAATACGTACGAGATCGCGCGCCGGCTGCTCAAAAATTTCAAGGGCGTGCTTTTGATCGACGCCGACGGGCTGAATTCTCTCGCGGCGTTCGGCGTCAAGGCGCTGAAAAACAGCGGCGCGGACGTGGTCGTTACGCCGCACGTCAAGGAATTTTCCCGCCTGACGGGCAGGAGTGTGGAGGAAATAGAAAACGACATGATCGGCTCGGCAAAGGCGTTCGCAAAAGAATACGGCGTTACCGTGCTTTTGAAAAGCGCGGTCAGCGTGGTCGCGGGCAAAGAGGGCGTCCTTCTCAATACCACGGGCAACAGCGGCATGGCGAAGGGCGGCAGCGGCGACGTGCTTTCGGGCGCGGTCGCGGGCATAGCCGCGCGCGGCTTTCCGGCGTTCGACGCCGCGGCGGCGGGGGCTTTTCTCTGCGGCCTGGCGGGCGATCTCGCGGCGAAAGAGCAGAACGAATATACGATTACGCCGAGCGACACCGTCGCGCACTTCTCTCAGGCGATAGACGAAATCGCGGACAGCTGATATGGAAAAGA
>UQZE01000085.1 GCA_900545325.1 uncultured Eubacteriales bacterium | reverse complement strand
TATGCGTCCATTATTGTATCCAGTCTTCCGATCATCTGTCTGTATCCGTTCGTACAGAAATATTTTAATCAAGGCGTCATGGTCGGCTCAATCAAGAGCTGACCCGCAGACACGTACGTGTCGCATAAAAAAATAAGGAGTAACAGTATGAAAAGGATTTTGATTTTTGCGCTGTGCGCATGCATGCTCCTCACCTGTTTTACGGGCTGCGGAGAAAAGAAAGGCCCTTCGAAATCGCTTGAAGAGCTTGGGTACCAGTACGAAGATCCTGCAAAACCGATCGTAAAAGAAAAGGGAACGGCGAAATATCGCGTGATTTCCCAAAAAAACGCTATGGCAGATAATTACAACGATATGAAGGTATTCAAAGATCTCTATGATTCCACATATGTGGACGTCAATTGGGAAAACCTTTCCGCAAATCAGTATGCCGTGCAGAAACAGCTCATCATGCAGGACAAGAAAAACTGGCCCGACGCTATCTATCACGCTTATTTTTCGGACGCAGAGATCATTCGTTACGCCACGAGAAAGACCTTTATCGCAATCGACGAATATCTCGAGTATATGCCGAATTTAAGCGCGATTTTGGAAAAACGTCCCGATATTAAAAAAATCATCACCATGCCCGATGGACATTTCTATTCCCTTCCGCGCGTTGAAGAAATGGGACTTATGCCGTATCCTAACCTGCTTTTCTTGAATAAAGAATGGGTTGGGGATCTTATCGATCAAGGAAAGATAAATTTTCTTACGAAAGCGGATTTGAAAGACGGACTCGATCTCACGATCGATCAGATGGAAACGATACTCCGCCTGTTCAAGAACAACGATATGAACGGTAACGGTAAAAACGACGAAATTCCCTTGAGTTTCGTTTTCCAGAACTGGCAGGGGAACCAGACCGATCTTTGGGGTGCTTTCGGCGTTCCCGACAACGTCGACCACCGCACGGTTATCGACGGAAAAGTTGTCTGTACCGCCACGATGGACGGGTTTAAAGAGGCGACGAACTTCTATGCCGACTGGGTGACGGAGGGGCTGATCGACAAGGCGAGTTTCGAATACAGCGAAGAATCTTTCCTGGCAAGCGGCAAGGCGCCTCAGCAGAAACTCGGTGCGTTCTATTGGTGGGAATCGGAAACGGTTGTTACCGATCCCGAAAATTATATCGTTCTCAATCCGCTGAAAGGGACCGACGGCACGCAGATGATAGGACTTTCCAACTCTCCCGAAATTTCGAAATGCCTTTGCGTGATTTTCTCCACG
This sequence comes from uncultured Eubacteriales bacterium, assembly GCA_900545325.1. Lineage (GTDB taxonomy): Bacteria > Bacillota > Clostridia > Christensenellales > Borkfalkiaceae > UMGS775. The sequence goes on along the minus strand of UQZE01000085.1, from coordinate 7,457 downwards.
TGTGAAAATCCCGAAATCTTGCTGACTTATTTCGACCGCTTTTACGAACCGTATACCTCGGCGCAGATCGTTTACGGGCCGATCGGTATCGTATATGAAGAAGAACTCGACGAAAACGGGAAGCTGGTCCAGAAACCCATTCCGGAGGGCATGACTGCGGACGAACTCAGGTTGAAAAACGCGCCGATGGGCGTTTCCTACCTCTCGGACGAAACGTGGGAAAACTATCTCAATATGGAACCCCGCGCGGTATTGCGTCTGGAAAGGTTGGAAAAACATGCGATACCGTTCGCCGGAAATGGCGTGGAAACGTTGCCGAACCCGTCGTTTACGCTGGAAGAACTTAACTTTTTGGGACAATACGAGCAAAACGTTTACGACTTTATTATCGGCAGTTTGACCGACTGGCTGCTGCACGGCGGCGTAACGGACGCAGAATACGAGCAATTCAAGAAAGATTTGGAAAATCTCAATCTCTCGGGCGTGCTCGAAGCGTATCAAAACGGCTACGAACGCACAAAAGCGTAGTAAATAAAAAGATAAGGAGAGATTTATGAAGAAAATTTTAAGCATTTTACTTGCTGCCGTTCTGGCTTTTGGACTTACTGCCTGCGCCAAAGATAGCGAACCGCCCGTCATCGAGGGAGTGGTTGACTCTGCACAGATCGCGCAGGGCGAAAGTTTCAACGCGCTTGAGAATGTAACGGCAAAAGACGATAAGGACGGCGATATTACCGATAAGATCGCGCTTTCTTCGGAACCGAACCTTGAATTCAAAGACGGCGTCGCTACGCCGCCCTCACCGGGTACTTACGAGATCATCTATTCCGTCAAGGATAAGGCCGGCAATGAAGGCAACGCATATACGACGCTCACGGTAACGCGCAGCATCAACAAAGAGGAAAGTTATAAAAAATACGTGTTTGACGACGCCGCCGCAGAAGACATTTCCACGTTCGGTTTTGCCGCGGAAACGGCGAACGGCGCCGCCGCGGAACTGAAAAAGGAAGAAGGCGTTCTGCGCCTCGACGTAAAGAATGCAGGTGCGGATGCCGGCGACGTGATGCTTAATAAACGTGAATTCAAGACTGTTCCCGGCACGGATTATGAAATTTCCGTATGGATGAAGTCGAACGTTCCGTTCATGTTCCATTACATAGCGAACGACACGGCGAAGGGTTGGTCGCCGCTTGGAAACAGCGCGTGGAACGTAAATGTAGGAACTTCTTACGCGGAGTATTCGCTCATTTTTACCGCGCCTGCGGAAGAGAACGCGAACGTGGAAATACTCATGCAGATGGGAAAATTCGCCTTGCAAGATGCGGTTAATCCCGATGCTTTCGTGCTCGACGTTCTCAAAGTGGAAGTTACCGAAAGTACGGGCACCGAAACGGAAAAGTCCGTTTACGCGAGCAATTATGCTGAAAACTTAAACGGTTTTGAAGTCGTGAAAGTGAGCGATAAAGCCGCGGCTGAAGCCAAACAGGAAGGCGGAAACGCCGCCGTTTCCGTCGAAGCTTATCCCGATGCAGGTTATGAATTGCGTATGCTGCAGTCGATCGGAACGCCGATAGAAAAGGATAAGAAATACAAAGCGACGATCGAAGTTACTGCAGAAAATACGCAAAATACGGAGATCGTTGTAGAAAGCAAAAAGCAGGAACACAACGCGCGCGCTTTTTATTACGGCGTCAAAACGCTTAACGCGGGAGAAAAGACTACGATAGAATTCACTTTCGTTTCCGGTGCAGACATCGCGGACGACGCAGTCGTGCGTATGGATATCGGAACGAAATCCGAAGGCGTAACGACCAATAAAATAACGGTTTCAAAAATTGAGTTTTTCGCCGTTGAAGGCGATAAGACGAGCGAATTTTCGCTGCACAGGTTTATTCCTTATAACGAGGAAACGGAATGGAATTGCTTTAACGGTTCCGACGACGCGACACTCGATGCCGGCGGTCTCGGCACGATGTATGCGAAAGACGGTAAACTGTATTATCAGATAGAGGAAATTTCCTCGCTCGATTACGGAAACAAAATTTTCGTCAATAAAATTCATCTCGAGGCTGGCGGACTTTATAAAATTAAGTTCACCATGAAAGCCGACAGAGATGTAAAATGTTGGTTTATCTTAAACAAATACAAAGACTACGACCCGCGCATTTCCGAGGTGTTTGACCTCGGCGCGGAGGCGAAGACCTTTGAATTCACCACTTCGCAGGAAATCGTGATAGGTACGGATTTCGAACTCGTTTTCTCTTTCGGAGCAACTTATAACGAAGCCGGCGCGCACCCTGTGCTGATCGAGTTTTCTGACGTGGAGATATTCAAACTCACTTAAATAAAAACGTTCGTTTATCCGCTCTCATATCAGAGAGCGGATAAAAAAAGGAAATTTATGGCTTATCTTAAAGAAACTGCAAACGAATTTATAGAAAAGAATAAAAATCGGGGGAGAGAAGACTTTCAGCCCGTCTATCATTTTGCACCGCCCGTCGGTTGGATTAACGATCCCAACGGACTGATCTATTATCGCGGTTATTATCATCTGTTTTATCAGTTCTATCCCTACGATATCGTGTGGGGACCGATGCATTGGGGACATTCCCGCTCAAAAGATATGATCACGTTCGAGCATCTGCCGGTAGCTTTGGCCCCCGACTGCGAAAGGGAAAACGGCTGTTATTCGGGCGGAGCCGTTATTTCAGCCGACGATGAAAACCAGCTCGTCGCCCTATATACGCGGCATTACGAGGAAAACGGAAATATTTTTGAAACGCAATGCAAAACCGTCAGTACCGACGGCGTGAATTTCAGAAAATGCGGCGAAGTGATCGGCGAAAAAGATCTGCCGCCTTTTTCCGATATCAAAAATTTCCGCGATCCCAATCCCGTATATATTGAGGGGCGCTATTACGTCGTGGTCGGGAACCAGTCTAATGATGGGCGCGGTCGCATACTCGTGTATGTTTCGGACGATTTAAAAAAATTTACGCACTTTTCTACGATAGAACACAGCAGTTTCGGAGCGATGGTGGAATGTCCCGATCTTTTCCGCATGGACGGAAAGGATGTGCTCGTTTATTCCGTATACGGCATGCAGGGGGACGATTGGCCGAATCATGACGGAAAGGCCTGTTTGTATGCGGTCGGTCGTTTCGATACCGTAAGCGGTCGTTTCGACTTTGAAAACGTGGGAAGTCTCGATGAAGGAACGGACTTCTATGCCGCACAGACGCTTGAAGATGAGCAGAAACGTCGGGTTCTTCTCGGCTGGCTCGGCTCTTGGGACGGAAACGATTATTTGCGAGAGATCGGACACAGAACGTGCGGGAAATATTCTCTGCCGCGCGTGCTTTCCATAGTGGACGGACGGCTTGTGCAAACCCCGGTAGAAAACGTGTTTTCCTATGTGGGCGGGGAATTTGACGTCGAGGAAGGGGTAAAAATTCAAAAAAATTTCTTTCTGAAAACTAAAATGTCAGACGGCGCCCGCTTTTCATTCGGTAACGGCGGCGATTTTATCGAAGTTTACGCCGAAAACGGGCGGATTTATTGCAAAACCCGGCAGAAACACCGCGTTTCTTGTACGCGGTCTATCGGTAAAACGGGCAGCGGACACGACGTGCTCGTGTTTTCCGACAAGGGAACGGCGGAAATTTTCGCGGACGGAGAAACGGTATCCTTCCAGGCAATCATCGAAGGTGACGAATATACCGTTCTTGCCGCTGCAGGACTTGAAAATGCCCGTGCGGGAACGATCGGAGGGAATAAAAAATGAAAAAACTGTTTGTTTTTTTACTTGCGGGAATTCTGCTCTGCCTGGCTTTTTCGGGCTGTGCGGACAAGGAAACAGGGGATGAGGTCGTCCCCGATGTAACTGATTTGGAAGGATACGACGCATACGGACAGGAAATGAATACAGATTACAGATTGTTTTGGAAACCGTCGGAAACGGACGGATATGTAGGCGATCCGATGCCCTACTATGAGAACGGCGTTTACAGCATATTTTATTTAAAAGACGAAGGCGGCAGTCTGCGCCACAGCGTATACCGCGTGGATACCACCGATTTCATACATTATACGGATAAAGGCGAAGTTCTGCGCTCGGGATTCATTACGCAGCAGGATTACTGGATCGGTACGGGGTCGGTCGTCAAGGCTGAAAACGATTATTACTTTTTTTACACGGGGCATAACCCGAATTTAGAAATATGGGAAAAAGTAATGGTCGCGAAGAGTGAAGGAAACATGGAAAATTTTGTCAAGGTAGCGGGTTTTGAGATCTCTCCGCCCGCGGAATACAGTCAGGTCGATTTCCGTGATCCGCAGGTTTATTACGATGCGGAAAGAAAAGTTTTCGATATGACCGTGGAAACCAACGCCAAGGGCGCGCCTTTGATCGTAAAATACACCGTTTCTCTCGATTTGCAGACCGTTACGCACGAAGGCGTGATATTCACCGATACCGAAAACGGATTTTGGAATCTCGAATGTGCGGATATCACCGAACAGAACGGAAAATATTTTCTCACGTATTCGGGACAGCCGGAAGATACGGTGTGGTATGCCGTTTCCGATGAAAAGTTTTCGGGTTACGGCAAACCGCAGCGGCTGGAGGGTAAACATTTTTATGCGCCGAAAGTCGTTGAGGGCGACAAGGGGACCTTCCTCGTCGGTTGGGTTTACCGCAGAGCGGGATTCAGCGACGATTCCGATCTGTATTGGGGAGGACATCTTGTCGCACATAAAATGCAATTTAATGAAGACGATTCGGTTACATTGCTTCCCGTCGACGGTTTGGACGCTTATTTCGGCTATGAAAACGAACTGCTCTGCGCGCCTTCTGTGCGCTTTTCGGGAAAACAGAGGAATAAGCTTGCGAACGGCGCTGAAAGTTACATGATAACGGGAAGTTTTGTTTTCGAAGGCAGCGAACGTTTCGGCTTTGTCCTGGGCTATGACGACGAATATAACAGATATCTTTCTTACGATCCGGAAAAACAGACGTTCGCATTTTCCTTGCGTTCCAACACAGTCAGCGAATGTGAGATAAAAACGGAGTTGGAGGCCGGGAAAAAATACGATTTCGTTTATATTCAGGAAGGTTCGGTCGGCGTGTTTTATATTCTGAACGAATGCGCTCTGTCTTTCCGCATACACGGAATAAACAATAAACAGATCGGGATTTTTTCCGACGGAAGCACGGTCAGTTTTGAAAATCTTTCTCAGTATTTGAGATCGAAGGCGGTGAAATAATGATCTTCAGATCGAAAAAACATTTGACCTGGGATACATGGATGTATTGTTACGGCGGAAAATATTACTTGTATTACCTGATAACCGACCGCAGTCCGGGCGAAGGGTTCGGCGTAGCCGTTTCCGAAGACGGCGTGCATTTTGAAGATCTCGGCCAATGTATCGGGCCATCCGATAAGATGGAATTCTATCTCGGCACGGGTTCGGTCTGGAAAAAGACCGATTTTGAAAAGAGCGGGGAATTTATCTGCAATTATTCGGAATGGCGCAAAGACGCTCTCACGGGGGCGAACGTGCAAAACATTTTGTTCGCGCACTCCCGCAATTTAGTAGACTGGACGAAATACGGCGACGAAAAGATGTTCAGGATAGATGAAACGCGCTATGTGAAAAACGAACTGGACGGCGGCCGCTGGGACTGTATTTTTCCCTTGCGGACGGAAACCGGATATCAGGGTTTTTTTACTGCGACGCCAAAAGGTTATTGCGGCTGCGGTTATGCCGTGAGTGAAGACGGCGTGTGCTGGAAAGCCGGCCGCCCGCCCGAATTCGATCTTTCGGGAAAGGGCGTGAAAGAGGGAATAGAAGCCGGCGGCGTTTGCATACATAACGGCAGGTATTATATGCTTATGGGTACTTATTGCAACGAATACGGCATTGCGGTGATGCTATCCGATAAGCCCGACGGCGTTTATCGACCGCAGAAAAAAAATTTCGCCCTGCTTGCGAACAGGTCTTTTAGACACGCCTACTTCATGCGTTTTTTTGAGCGCGGCGGCAGTCTGTACGTGAACCATCACGCTATATGCCGGCAGGAAAATGAGTTTTCACGCCCGCTGACGTATTTTTCTCCTATAAAAAAAGTTACGTTCGACGAGGAGGATACGCTTAGGCTGATTTGGTCGGAGGAAAACGATTTGCTGAAAGGAAAATATCTGCCCGCGCCAGACTTCGACCGCGGTTTTATCGCGGAAGGGATTTTTAACTGTGGCGGCGAACTGGTTTTCGGAACCGAAAACGGCAAAGTCGGCTTTTCTGCCGACCTTGCGAACGGCGTAATAACGATAAAGGAAGACGGCAGAACGGCGGAAGAATGTAGAAAAGATATGACTTTTCCTGAAGGCAAGTTCATATTTCTTTACAGAGAAGGATTGGGCGAGTTGTATATAGATAATTATTTTATCACTTGTTATACGTTTCCCGAAGAGGTGAAGCAAGTGGAAAATGTCGAAACCTGCGGTGTAAAATTCCGCCGTTTCGTCTTGTGAGGCTGAAATGAAAGAAAAAAAGAAGAGCATTGCCTTAGATATAGGCGGTACTCGTATCAAAATCGCCGTTGTAACGGACGGAACGGTCGAAGATTTTACCGTTTTGCCGTCGCTGTCCCATTTGCCTTTGAAAGACCGTTTATGCGATATTGAAAATGCAGTCAAAAAACTCGTCGGCAAAAATACAGATGGATTTTTCGGCATGGGAATAGCTATGCCTTGTCTGGTCAATCCCGAAAAGAAACGCGCTACGGAGATTTACGCCAAATTTACAGATGCTCCCGAACTCGATCTTGCCGCATGGAGCAAAGAAAAATTCGGTTTGCCCATCGTGATGGAACAGGATTCGAAAGCCGCGCTTTTGGGCGAAGCGAATTTCGGTGCGGCGAAAGGGTATAAAGATATCGTCATGGTCATTCTCGGCACGGGCGTGGGCACGGCGGTTATGTTGGACGGTAGATTGCTTAACGGAAAACATTTCTCCGCCGGCTCTCTCGGTTCGCATATCGTCATAGAGATGAAAAACGGCCGTAAATGTACCTGTCGCGGCAGGGGCTGTCTCGAAGCTTATACGTCGGGCTGGGCTCTGCCTTCTCTGATAAAAGATCATCCCGACTACGGAAAAAGTTTATTCAGCAAGGAAAAAACTTTGGATTTCAGAGCGTTGGAAAAACTTGTCGGAAAGGGCGATCGCGTCGCGGAGGATACGCTCGATACCGTGGTAACCGCATTGCGCGCAGGGCTTATCAGTTTTATCCACGCCTACGATCCTGAGGTCGTCGTTTTGAGCGGAGGCCCGCTGAAAATGGGGGACTTGTTCGTAAAACCGCTGCTGGACGGAATAAATGATTTCATTTGGGGAAACGGAAGAAAAGTTGACTTCGTTACGGCGGAAAATCCGGATGTTTCCGTGTTGTTAGATCG
>UQZE01000084.1 GCA_900545325.1 uncultured Eubacteriales bacterium | reverse complement strand
GACGCTCTTCCGATCTAAATCAATCGGCTCTTCGGAAAAGGAAAAATTTTCTGATATCGTTGTTTTCGGCGGTGCTCTTCGCGTCTTTCGCGGCATTCGCTATAACGGGCGCCCGTTCTGCCGCGCTGAGCGCGGCAGATGTATTCGCGGCAGGGGCGGACATTCGCGTGGAAGCGGATTACGCCGCGCCCGAAAAGCTGGACGGCGGCAAAAAAGGCGTATTGCTTTCCGCGGAAAAAACAGGCGCTTCGGTTCGGCTCGCGGCGGACGTAAGCGGGGAATTTTCCGCTTCGCTGAGAGTGTTTTCCGATACGGACTTCGGGGGCGATCTCACCGCGTACAAAGCGGATCCGTTCCGAAACGATTATCTCGATCTGAGGACGCTCCGTATCAGGATCGCCGACGCCGTCAGCGGCGAATATTTCGATATCGTGCTGGACGGCGGCGAACCCGCGAACTGTTCCATGACCTCCGCAAGGGTGGAAAAAGGCAACAGCGCGGTCGGGTATTATTACGAACAGGACGCCGTGGCGGTTGCCATGAATTCCGCGCAGAAAAACAGCGTTCTCCGCTATACCTTGCTCGGCGGCACCTCTTTTGACAACGTTGTATATCTGAACGGGGAGCTCACCGACAGCACGCGGCCCGTGGAAATCCGTTTCGATCCCGCTACCATGCGCGTATACGGCATGCACTACGGCTATAATTCGGCAGACGCTGCTTGCGAAAGGCTGATCGCAGACCTGTCCGACCCCGCGTATTTTATGGCATGCGACCTCGCGGAAAGCGATTTTCTCGCTTACAGCGTTTCCTTTATTTTCGACGATATAGAGAACGGCAGAACGGGCAAGGTACTCGTTTACGACGTGAACGGGCAGCCGCTTTCCGGAAAAGAACTCGCCGACGAGGCCGGCGCGCAGGTTGCGGCGGCATTTACGCGCAACTACGCGGCGGGGGAGAAAATTCCCCTTCCCGAACCCGTTACTTACGATCTTACGGAGGGAAAAGCCGCGAAAGTCGAAGTTTGCATCAAGGACGGAGACGGCGGGTACGTCCCCTTTTCTTCGGGACGGACGGGGTATGCGGAATATACGGACGACCTCAGTTTCACGCCCGTTGAAACGGGCGAATATTCGGCCGTATACCGCGCGTATGACTCCGCGGGCAGACAGGGGAAAGAATTCGCCGCCTCGGTAAAAGTCGTAGAGAACGGCGGCGCGGCCTTTATTACGGACGCGGCCTATCCTTCACGCGCGGGCGTCGGTTCGTCGATATATCTCGCACCCGCTGAGGTCAGATCGGAAATCCTGTTCAAGCCCGCGACGGCGGAAATAGAGATCGATTTTGACGGCAGGCCGTTTGCCGAAGCGGAGGCGGGGAAACTCTTCATCCTCGGTAAGGCGGGCGTATATACCGTGCGTTACACTGCAGAGAACGGAAGATGGTCGCAGGAATACGATATTTCCGTCACGGAGAACGAAGCGGGATTCGCGCTCGAAACGCCGCTCGTTTCCCGCATGGCGATGGGGGCAACGCTGGACGTCCCCGACTGCAGGGTAACGTATCGGGGCGGAGAATATGCCGCCATACCTCTTCTGATTGCGCCCGACGGCAGCGCGACCGCTTCGCGCAAGGCAACGCTGTCGCAGCGCGGTTCGTATACGCTCGTATACACGGCGAATATCGGCGGCGTGATGTACAGCAAACACTATAAGATAGAAAGCGCATTTTCCAACGACCGCCTCTTTACGGCGAAAAACGGCGCGGAACTCGCCGCAAACGCCGATTCGTCCTCTCTCGTATACGGTTACAACGGCGTGCTGTTATCTTCTGAAAGTTCGGGCGCGTCCGCTGTATATAACGGTATAATCGATCTGAACGGAAAGACCTCGGCCGACCCGCTGCTTGAAGCGGTGATCGTGCCGTCGGCAAAGGGTACGAACGATTTCGGCGGTTTTACAGTTACGCTGACGGATATTTACGACGAGGAAAATACTGTTACGATCGAGGTGAAGGCTTTTTCTAACCCCGCGTATTCCATCACCAAGGCGGCCGCCGCGGGACAGGTGCTCACGGGGCGTTACAACAATGTGCCTAATACGCGGAGCGACAGGGGATACGTAAGTTTCCACAGTTTCAGCGGCGAGGGCGCGATCGGATTCGAACCGATGACGATATCCATCGACTATGCGGAACGTTCGGTGCACGTTTCCAATCCTCTTTATACGAAGTACGGCGACTGCGCTATAGATCTCGACAGTGCGGACGACTTTCCGGGTTCCTCGTGGGGCGGGTTCGCTGCGGGCAAATGCCGAATGGAAATAAAACTCGATTCCGTGGCGGTGGGAGGCACCGCGCAAATGCTCCTTCTGAACGTAGACGGAAAAAGCCTTTCAGGCGCGTACACCGCAGATACGGAGGCGCCCGAACTTACGATCGACACGCTCGGTTACGCCGCGGAACGTCTGCCGCAGGCGGAGGCCGGCAAAGAATATCCGCTGTTCAAGGCGACGGCTTACGACAGGGTTGACGGTGAAATAAAGGATATTTCGGCAACCGTCTATAAAGATTACAGAACGGAAATCCAGAGAGAAATCGCCGTGAAAAACGGCGCGTTCACACCGGAAAGCGCAGGCGAATATTCGATCGTATACGCCGCACGCGACTTTGCGGGGAACGTCCGCACGGGTGTGCTCAAAGTGCAGGCGGCCGACAGTCTGGAGAAAATCGCGCTGACGCTGGCGGAAGAGCCGCGCTCGTTTTATGCCGTCGGCGAGGTGTATGAAGTGCCTGAATTTACCCTGTCGGGCGGCAGCGGCGAAAAGACGGCGGAAGTTTCCCTGCTCAGAGGCGGAGAGGTCGTTGAAAAAGGCTTTTCGTATTATCGTTTCGAAGAAGAAGGCGATTATGTTCTCCGCTATACCGCGGTCGATTATCTCGGTACGGTAAAGACGTTCGATCATGATATCGCCGTCGCATACAGCGACGCGCCTATAGCGGAAACGCTCGTTTTACCCGAATATCTGGTAGACGGTTTCCGTTACGAATTCCCCGCGCTGACGGCGGATAACTACACCGCGGCGGGAGTTTCCGCCGCCGACTACGATATTTACGTTGCCTGCGGCGGAAAGGAAGAAAAACTCGGCAAAGACAGAATGTATACGCCGGAAGCGAGCGTTTCGGGCGAAGAACTAAAAGTAAAATACGTCGCCTACGGCGCGGGCGGAAAAACGTCCGTACAGGAACATGCCGTCAAGGTGCTCAAGGCCGCGGACGAAAACGGGTTGATTATGTCTCAGCTCTTTGCGGTTACAGAGGGCGCGGTGCGTTGGGAGGCAGAGAGGAACAGTCTGACGCTCATAACGGACGGGGCGCTGAAACTGCGGTATGCAAACGCGGTGCTCGCAAACGAATTCGGCATCATGTTCGACGTACCCGAAAACAGGAACGCTTTCGGCCGTGCGGACATCGTGCTGACGGACAGTGAAAATAAAGACATAACAGTGCGGATATCCGTCTATCGGAACGCTGCGGACACCGCTTCGTGTCGGCTCGCGGTGAACGGAGGCGAGGAAAAATACTCCGTGATAGGTTCGTTTTTCGACAACGTGAACCAGAATTTCTATCTGAGTTACGACGGCGCGGATCTTTCGCTGAAAGACGAAAGTTCGTTATCCGAGATATGCAGGATAGAAAAGACCGAAAAGGGTAAGGACTTCGGCGGATTTCCCAGCGGAAAGGTAAATATCGGCATAGAACTTTACGAAGTGAGCGGGGATAGCGCGCTGAGTATACTGCAGATCAATAATCAGGTGTTCGGTTCGCGCGCGAGTGACGTGATCGCGCCCCAGCTCGAACTCAAGGGGAATATCCGTCTCGAATGTGATATCGGAGATACGATAGATATTCCCGCGGCGCGGGCGGCGGACGTGATACAAACTTATGTGGATTTGCGCGTAATCGTTACAGACCCCGCAGGCGGTAAGGCGATAGACAACGTCAGGGCAGACGTTGCTCCGATGCAGTTCGCGGGAGACCACTACGGAGTGTATACCGTAGTCTATACCGCGACGGACGGCGCGGGGAAGAGCGCGTCCCTGTCTTATTCCGTATATGTGCGGGATAAAGTCCCGCCGGTGCTTGAAATTACGGGCAAGTGGTCCAAGACGGGAAAAGTCGGCAAGGCTTATAAACTGCCCGCGGCGGTCGTTTCGGACAACGTAACGGAAGAATTGAAAATATATATCTTCTGCCTTACTCCGTCGGGCGGATTCGAACCCGTGGAGGGCGGCAGTTATACTTTTGCTGCCGCGGGAAAATATACATTCCGCTATTTTGCAAAGGACGGCAATTACAATTACGCCTATCAAGATATTGAGGTGGAGGTGAAATGATGAAACGGTTTATTACGATTGCTTTGATCGTCGTCATGCTCTTTTCGTGCGTTGCATGCAAGGGCAAGACGAAAGGAGATGAGGAATTTCAGTTCACCTCGTATGACCTCGTGAAGGACGGCGCGTCCGACTACTCCGTGCTCGTCCCCGCAAACGCGGATGAAAACGCGCTGTACGCCGCGAGCGAACTCATCTGGTTTTTCCGCGAAGCAACGGGCGTTACGCTCGGTATACTGCGCGACGACGGCAGTTACAACGAAAATTCAAAGTGTATATCGATCGGCGAAACACCGCTTTTCCTCGCGCAGAACGTGGAGGTGGATATGGACGCGCTCGAATGGGACGGTTACCGCATCTTTCGCAAAGAAAGCAATCTGTTTATAGTCGGCGGCAAGGGCAAGGGCGATATTTACGGCGTTTACGAGTTTATGGAACGCAATTTCGGCGTGAAAGTGTATGCGGAGGACGAAATCCTCGTGCCCGCCGCGCGGGACATGAAACTTCTGGATATAGATCTGACCGAAACGCCCGACATCGCTACACGCGCCTTTACTTCTTACCAGGCTACGTATAAGAGCGAACAGCTGCGCACGCGCATGCGGCTGAACGGCAACCAGGAAAACTGGATATATTTTTCACATTCCACTTTTCTCATTCTGCCAAAAGAGACCTATTATAACGACCACCGCGACTGGTACAGCACGGACTCCACCCAGCTCTGCCTTACTAACGAGGAAATGACGCAGGAGTTTATCAAGAATACCGTCGATCTCGTGCGGGCCAATCCCGACGACAGATTCATTATGCTCGGGCTGGAGGACGTGAATACTTTCTGCGAATGCGAAAACTGTGCGGCGCAGGTGCGTGAAGTCAAGGAAAGCGGCGTCATGCTGCGGTTCGTCAATAAGGTAGCGAAAGCCGTTAACGAGTTTATTGCGGAGAATCAGCCAGGCCGAGAATTTTACGTGGTGTTCTACGCTTATTACAAGACGGAAGATCCTCCCGTAAAGTATGAAAACGGCAAGTATGCCGTACTCGCCCCCGATTTGACGCCCGAAGATAACGTGGCCGTCATGTTCGCGCCGCTGTACGCCGACTTTTCTCATTCCCTGCTGGACGGCACATACAACGCTTCCTGTTCGGAGCGGCTGCAGGGCTGGAAGGCTATTTTCAGCGACGGGAACCTTTTCGCCCGTTACTATGCGGCGCAGTTCGGCTATTATTTCGTGCCCTTCAACAATTGGCCGGCGTTGCAGGAAAACTATAAGCTGCTCAAAGATATAGGTTGCCCGTACGTGTACAATCAGGGCGCGCACAGCGCGAATACGGGAAACTTTCAGGAAATGACGCTTTGGGTAAATTCTCAGCTCATGTGGGATACCGACCAGAACACGAACGAACTGATCGACGAGTTTATCGACGTATATTACAAGGACGCGGCGGAGGAAATTTCTGAATACTTCGGACTGCTTCGGGCGCATTACGCGATCTTACAGGTGGAAAACGGACTGTATGCCTATCCCACCATGTCGTACCGAGACCTCTACAAGACCGCGGAGGTCTGGCCGAGGGAATTCCTTTTGCAGGCGCTTTCGCTGTTCGACTCCGCGCTTGAAAAGCTGGAACCGCTCGGAACCGCCGATCCCGCGATGTACGAAAAACTCAGTATGCGGGTGCGCGTGGAAAGGCTCACGCCGATCTATTTCATTCTCGAATTGTACAGCGCATATTATACCGAAGCCGACCTCAGAGAAATGATCAATGAATTCGAAACGGTTACTTCCGCCCGCGGAATGCTCTACTGGGCGGAGGAAAACGCCAGCGAGGACCGCAGCATATCCACGCTGATATCGGGTTGGAAAAATAATCTGCTCTAAGCAGTGAAAAGGAGGAAAATCATGAAAAAAAGGTTGTTGATCGCAGTGCTTGCAGCCGTTGCCGCAATATCGTTCGGCGCGTTTGCGGGGTGCGATAAGGGAAAGGTCGATCCGTCCGAGAAAATCGAAATCGCGCTTTCGCCGCAAGAGCTCGTATTGGAAGAGGGCGAAACGGGTGAGATCTCGGCTACGGCGTCGGACGGGGGAACTTCGTTCACCTGGACGTCGCAGAACGAGGCTGTAGCCGTGGTGGACGGCGGCTTAGTGACGGGCATATCGGTGGGGCGCACGCAGATCGTTGTTTCTTACGGCGGCGCGACGGCGCGCTGTAACGTGACCATAACCGAAAAAGAGATAGACGAACCGCTGCTCGTTGTTCCCGAAAGTTCTTATGCGCTGGACGCCGGAGAGAGCACGACGGTTACCGTCAGGGCATATTCCGTGGACGGCCTGCCCGCGGCCGTGGAGCAGACGGACGAAAGCGTGGCGGAGATCGCCGCAGCGGAGACCGTGGCGGATGAGAAAGTGGACATAGTGGTTACGGGCAAAAACCGCGGCGTGAGCACGGTAACGCTGGTCGTCGGCACGGGGGAAAGCGCGGTCAGAGCGAGTTTTTCCGTTACGGTAAAGGACCTTGTAGAAATGTCCTTCACCTATCCCGAAGCGCTTTCGGATCACCTCCTCGTGGGGGAAAGTTACGACCTCGGCTCGCTTATCGGCTTTAAGGTGAACGGCGCGTCCGCGACGGAGGATTATCTGGAAAACGTCGAAACGGAGATCGCGCTTAAAAACGAAGACGGCCGTGCAAACATTGCGGACAACGTATTCACTGCGGAACGTTCGGGCGAATACACGCTGGTATTTCACGTTACCGTGTACGGGACGGACGAATATTTCTTTGAAGAGAGCGTGAATTTGGTACTCGTGCCGAAAGCGGTATACGGCACCTTCGGCAACGAACTTTCGGTAAAGGAAAATACCGGCTGGGATTTGTTCAACGGCGTTTCCGCAGCGCAGTTTTCGGCCAATCCCGACGGGGAGGATTGGAATCCGACGGCAGGGCCGCAGGGTTCTTCGCCCGACGATACTTACGGAATTTTGAAAATCAAGGCAGGCACGACGGGCGAGTCGAACTCAGCGTATGTTGCGCTGGAAGAAACGCGCGTGTTCCTGCGCAATCTCGACGCCTATAAGGATAATGACCGCGTAGAGATCGTCATGTATTACGGCTGGAATAACCGTCAGCCGGCGATGAACGCGAATTACTGGGATTTCGGTATGCTCGACGAAAATTACAATCTGAAAGGAACGGGCGGAGCTTCGGATCCCTTCAAGACGGCGCACCCTATGCCAACGGCGCAATGGACCGTTTGGTCGGTTACGCTGGCGGAGATCCGCGAACTCGGCATTACGGCTTCGGAAACGGCTGCCCTCGGGTTCCGTATCCAGCCGCATAAGGATGCAAGCAGAGATTACTGTTTCTTTTCGGTGTCCGTCGTCGAGGGCATAGAGAGCGGCGACGCCGTTTACGGGGAACTCGGCAACGAAATCGCCGTAAAAGCCGGCAACGAGGCGAAGTGGGACGTGAAAAACGGCGCGTCGAAAACGGATTTCAGCGCCAATTCGGAAGGCGTTTCCGGTAACCCGACCGCAGGGCCCGACGGGGCGGCGGAGGATGCGACGTACGGCATTTTGAAGATCAAGACGGGCACGACGGGCGTGGCCAATTCGGTTTACGTTTCGCTCGAGGGGACGCGTGATATCATGCGCAATCTGGATTCATACGCCGACGGCGATTTCGTGGAAATAACCATGTACTACGGCTGGAATACCGCTTCCTCGAACATGAACGCGAGCTATTGGGATTTCGGAATTCTTGACGGCGGTTACAACCTGCTGAGCGTGAACGCCGAATTCAAGAAAACGCATCCCCTGCCTACGCAGCAATGGGTAGTGTGGTCCGTTACGATCGGCGAACTGCGCGAACTCGGCGCAATCGCTTCGGACGCGGCGGCGGTCGGGTTCCGCATTCAGCCGCATAAGGACGCAAGCAGGGACATTTGCTTTTATTCGGTAAGGGCGGTCAAGGCGGAATAATATTTTTCAGGAGAAATAAAGTGGACAGGATTAAATTGGTGCAGATAGATACCTTGAGTTGCGAAGCTATTTTGCGGAAAGCGCCGAACGGCGATCTGATCATTGTAGGGCAGTGCGGGGACGTTTTGGAACCTGCGCCCGAAAACAGGGTATACATATGGAGGAGCAAGGACAACGGCGAAACGTGGTCGAAACGCGCGCTTGTCTATCCCGAGGACGGCAGGGCGGTCTATCAGACGGAAGTATTCGTCAACAGGGGAAACGTCAACGTGTTTACGATCACGCATAACGGTTATTTCCTCGACTGGGATTGTTTTTGGATGGTCAGCAAGGACAGCGGCTATACCTGGGAGCGGGGGGATAATATCCCTTTTATGAAGGGGCTGGTATTCGCCCGCGGCGTTCTGCGCAAAAAAAACGGGGAGCTAGATCGGAAGAGCGTCGTGT
>UQZE01000083.1 GCA_900545325.1 uncultured Eubacteriales bacterium | reverse complement strand
GGGCTGAGCAAGGCCATAGGCGGCGTGGTCGTTTCGGGCTGCGATACCGATACTTACGGCATTTTCCGCCACTCCGCGCTCATTGCGGACAAAGGGCGTATTCTGGGCGTTTCGGACATGAGCTTTTCCCTCGACGAAAGCGAGTTCCGCGCGGGAGGAAACTTCCGCGTGTACGAAACGGGCGCGGGCAGGATCGGCCTGCTCGTCGGCGACGACGTTTACTTTCTGGAAGCCGCCAAGGTGTTGTCCCTCTGCGACGCGGATTTTATCGTGTGCGTTTATCATCAGGTGCTGAGCAACATGACGGAGATCATGCTGCGCGCGGCCGCGTTTTCCTGCGGGGTGCCCATCGCGCTCGTCGCCTCGGAATTCGTGAGCGTGGCGGGGATCGGCGGAGATATCCTGTATTCCTCCCGCAGGGAAGTGAACGAAACGGAGATACGCCTTGTCAAAGATTTTCATAAGATAAGCACCCGCAGGCGCGGATTTTTCCTCGAACAGGGATTTTAAGCTGCGGGAAATACAAGCGCGGCGCATGCCGCGGAAGAGGTGATATAATGTTGAATATCGTTCTGGTCGAACCTGAAATCCCGCAGAATACGGGGAATATCGTCAGGACGTGCGCGGCGACGGGGTCGAAACTGCACCTCGTGCGCCCGCTCGGCTTCGAGGTTACGGACAAGCATCTGAAACGCGCGGGGCTGGATTACTGGTATCTGGTGGATATCGTTTATTACGACAGCTTTTCGGAAGTATGGGACAAGTTCTCCGCGGAGCATTCCTTCTGGTTTTTTTCCACCAAGGCGAAAAATACGCACAGCGACGTAAAGTACGCGGACGGCGACTTTCTCGTATTCGGCAAGGAAACCAAGGGCCTGCCCGAAGCGCTTTTAAAAGAGCATTACGATACGAGCGTGCGGATTCCCATGATCGACGAGAGCCGTTCGCTCAATCTCGGCAATTCGGTGTGCGTGGGGGTGTACGAGGCGCTGCGCCAGCTTTCCTATCCGCGGCTGAAACGCGAGGGCGAAATACCCGTAAGATAACGTTTTTTCGGGGATTTCGGCGCGTTTTTGCAAAAGGGCGCGAATTGATTTGACAAAAAATGCATAATTTACTAAAATTGATGGCGAAGGAATAAAAAACGGAGGAGTTTTTATGAATAAAAAATCGATCAAAGACGTGGACGTAAAAGGCAAAAGATGTCTGGTCAGAGTCGACTTCAACGTTCCGATGAAGGACGGCGTGATCACCGACGAAAACCGTATCGACGGCGCTCTGCCCACCATAAAGTACCTTATCGAACACGGCGCGAAGGTCATTTTGTGCTCGCACCTCGGCAAGCCGCATAATGTGCTGACCGAGGGGTTCGGCCTCAATAAAAAGGAAAAGGCCGCGGTCGCCGCCCTGCCCGAAAACGAACAGGCGGCAGCCAAAGCGGAATACCTCAAAAAGGCGCTGAAAGACAGGGAAAAATTCTCGCTTAAACCCGTTGCGGACATGCTTGCCGAAAAGCTGGGCAAGCCCGTTGCGTTTGCGACCGACGTGGTCGGCCCGAGCGCGGACGCGGCCGTTGCGAACATGAAGGACGGCGACGTCGTTCTGCTTGAAAACACCCGTTTCGAAGCGGGCGAGGAAAAGCGCGACGAGGCGCTCTGCAAAAAGCTGGCGTCCTACTGCGATATCTATGTGAACGACGCTTTCGGCACGGCGCACCGTTCGCACGCCACCACGGCGGCGATCGTGGAATACGGTTTCGTGAAGACCGCGGTCTGCGGTTTCCTCATCGAAAAGGAACTTTCCGTCATGGCGGACGCGCTCGAACATCCCGTACGCCCGTTTGTGGCGATTTTGGGCGGCGCGAAAGTCGCGGATAAATTAAAGGTCATTTCCAACCTGCTCGAAAAGTGCGATACCCTGGTGATCGGCGGCGGCATGGCGTATACCTTCCTCAAGGCCAAGGGCTACGAGGTCGGCAAATCCCTCGTGGACGACGAACAGATCGGTTACTGCAAGGAAATGATGGAAAAGGCCGAAAAGCTCGGCAAAAAACTCGTTCTTCCCGTAGATGCGGTAACGGCGGAAGCTTTCCCGAATCCCATCGACGCGAAAATCGACGTGGAAACGCATTCCGTTACGGATATGCCCGCGGACGCCATGGGACTGGACATCGGGCCCGAAACGGAAAAACTTTTCGCCGCGGAAGTGGCGAACGCCAAGACCGTCATTTGGAACGGGCCGATGGGCGTGTTTGAAAACCCCGTGCTCGCGAAGGGCACCGTGGCCGTTGCGAAGACGCTCGCGGAGGCTGAGGGCGCTACCACCATCATCGGCGGCGGCGATTCGGCTGCGGCCGTAAAGCAGCTCGGCTTTGCGGACAAGATGACGCACATTTCCACGGGCGGCGGCGCGTCGCTCGAACTCTTCGAGGGCAAGGTGCTCCCCGGTATCGCGTGCCTCAACGACAAAAACTAAGGAGATATATCACATCATGAGAAAACCCATCATTGCCGGCAACTGGAAAATGAACAAGACCGCGGCGGAAGCGGTCAAGCTGATAGAAGAACTCAAGCCCCTCGTGGCGAAAGCAAAGCCCGAAGTGGTCGTCTGCGTTCCCTTCACCGACCTCGCGGCGGTAGGCAAGGCCATAGAGGGCAGCAAGATAAAGCTCGGCGCGCAGAACGTGGCATGGGCGGATAAGGGCGCTTTCACGGGCGAGATCAGCGCGGAAATGCTGAAAGAACTCGGCGTGGAATACGTTGTGATCGGTCACAGCGAAAGAAGACAGTATTTCGGCGAAACGGACGAAAGCGTGAACAAGCGCGTCAAACAGGCGCTGGCGAACGGGCTGAAACCCATTGTCTGCGTGGGCGAAACCAAGCTCGAACGCGAAAAGAACAGAACCAAGCGCGTTCTGAAAAAACAGATCGTGGAAGGACTTGCGGGCGTGGAGGATTTTGAAAATCTCGTCGTCGCCTATGAACCCGTCTGGGCGATCGGCACGGGGCTCACCGCCACGAAAGAGGATGCCAACGCGACCATCGGCTATATCCGCCGCATCGTCGGCAACACGTTCGGCAAGGAAGTTGCCAAAAACCTCCGCATCCAGTACGGCGGCAGCATGAATGCCGGCAACGCGAAAGACCTCATGAGCATGAGAAATATCGACGGCGGCCTGATCGGCGGCGCGTCGCTCAAAGCGGAGGACTTTTCCAAAGTCGTCAACTACAAGGACAACTGATTGAAAAAAGCCGCAGTATCTGCGGCTTTTGTTTTTTCTGAGGATATGAAAAAAGAACTTCATTCGCAAGTTCTTTTTTTTGATATGAACGGGCGCGCATTCAGGGCCTGCCCGTGTACCGCGTATCGAAACCGCTGTTCGTATCGGGGCGGAGTTCGTTCGGATAGTAAGTATCCGTTTTGATGTCGTTCACGATTTTCTGCAGTTTCGTCGTTACCTCGTAGGGGTTTTCTATATCCCACAGCACCTGCGCCTTGAACGCGCCCGAAATATAGACGTCGCCCACGTGCAGCCATCGGTCTATCAGCCCCACCCTGAGGTTTACGTTGCTGATGTCGGCATAATAAACGTTCGTTACGTCTATGCCGATCACGCCGCTTTTGACAATGATCCGCGTGTTCGTGAATACGTATTCCATATTTTTCTGCCGTCTGCCCGCGGTAACGATATTCGCTATCCAGATCCAGACGGGTATGAGATGAAACGCGAAGAATATCACGATAAACACAGTAAAGACCGGCGGCATCTGAGAAAATACGTCGAAGTTTACCATCAGACCGATAAACGCGCCGTCGAAAAGCAGCCATATCAGGGCGAAAGGCATCATTTTGAACACCTGCGCCAAAATATGCGCCTTGCGGTTGGGCTTTCCGCGCCAGAGAATTTGCTCGTTCGCGGAAATGAGTTTTTCCATATCGTATTCTTTCGGCGGTTCGCCGCCGAAATACTTTTCGTTGTAATTTGCCATAATCGCCCCCCTTTTTATATATAATAACAGATACAGGGCATAATGTCAATGCATTTTTTTCCGTCGGGCGGAGGATATGCCTTTCGGCGGCGGATACCGCGGGCTTCGGGGGCGTGAGGAAAGCGGAAGAACGTCTTTTACTTGCCGTGCTCGCGGCGGCGGCCGGCAGGCCGCTGATTTCGCTCAAAGGCGCGGGACCTTGCATAAGGCCCTGTTTTTTACTGTCTTAAAAATGAATAATTTTAATAATATTCATATTTTTATAAATAAATTACGGCAAATATGAATATTTTTATAAATAATTAAAAATATATGCATTAAAATTCTTGACTTGCGGACGGAAAGGGAATATAATGAAAACATAAATTTCGGGAGGAAATAAAAATGGATAAATCGAAGATAAAAAAAGTGGTGCTGGCATATTCGGGCGGATTGGATACCTCCATCATCATACCCTGGCTCAAGGAAAATTACAATAACTGCGAAGTAATCGCCGTATCGGGCAACGTCGGACAGGCGGACGAACTGGAAGGGCTGGAGGAAAAAGCCCTCAAAACGGGGGCGTCAAAACTGTACGTGGAAGATCTTACCGACGATTTCGTCGAAAATTACGTCATACCGACCGTCAAAGCTGGCGCTTTATATGAAGAATACATGCTGGGCACGTCGTTCGCCCGCCCCGTCATCGCCAAGCGTATCGTAGAGATCGCCAAGGCGGAGGGCGCGGACGCCATCTGCCACGGCTGCACGGGCAAGGGGAACGACCAGGTCCGTTTCGAGCTGACAATCAAGGCTTTCGCGCCCGATATGCCGATCATCGCGCCGTGGCGCGAATGGAACATCAAATCGCGCGAAGAAGAGATAGAGTACGCGGAGGCGCATAACGTGCCGTTGAAAATCGACCGCGAAACCAACTATTCCAAGGATAAAAACCTTTGGCACCTGAGCCACGAGGGGCTGGATCTGGAGGACGCGGGCAACGAACCGCTTTACGAAAAAAAAGGTTTTCTCGAAATGGGCGTGTCGCCCTTACAGGCTCCCGATCGGCCTACGTACATCACCCTCGACTTTGAAAAAGGCTCGCCCGTCGCTTTCAACGGCGAAAAGATGAGCGCGAAGGATATCGTTCTGGCGCTCAACAAGGCGGGCGGCGAAAACGGCATAGGGTTGCTGGACATCGTGGAAAACCGCCTTGTCGGCATGAAATGCCGCGGCGTGTACGAAACGCCCGGCGGCGCGATCCTCTATTTCGCGCACAATTACCTCGAAACGCTCTGCCTCGACAAGATGACCATGCATAAAAAACAGGAACTCGCCGTTACGTTCGCCGATCTCGTATATAACGGGCAGTGGTTCACGCCGCTGCGCGAGGCGCTTTCGGCTTTCGTGGACAAAACGCAGGAAAACGTTACGGGCAGGGTGAAAATAAAGCTCTATAAGGGCAATATGATCAAGGCCGGCGCGTGGAGCGACTACTCGCTGTATTCGGAAGAAATAGCCACGTTCGGGGAAGACCACGTCTACAACCAGGCGGACGCCAAAGGGTTTATAGAACTTTTCGGCCTGCCGATCAAGGTGCAGGCGCAGGTAAACGCAAAAAACGGCAAATAAGGCGGCGCTATGGATAAGATGTGGGCGGGAAGATTTGAAAAAAAACTGGACGAACTTGCGGACGATTTCAATTCTTCCATTTCATTCGACAAAAAACTGTATGCGGAAGATATCGAAGGCTCGCTTGCGCATGCGGCCATGCTCGCCGCCTGCGGCGTCATTTCGGAGGAGGAGTGCGCGGCGATCACGGCCGGACTTAAAGGGATTCTCGCCGACTTGGAAAGCGGCGCGCTCGCGTTCGACATGTCGAGCGAAGATATCCATATGTTTATCGAGGCGGAACTGACAAAGCGCATAGGCGACGCGGGCAAAAAACTGCATACCGCGCGCAGCAGGAACGACCAGGTCGCGCTCGATCTGCGCCTGTACATGCGCAAAAAGGCGGGCGGGATCGTGCGGAAACTGAAAGCGCTCATTGCGGCCGTGGCGGAAAAAGCGGAGGAAAACACCGACGCGGTCATGCCCGGCTATACGCATTTGCAGCGGGCGCAGCCCGTTACCTTCGCGCATCACCTGCTGGCTTACGCCATGATGTTCATACGGGACGTCGGGCGGGTGGAGGACGCGGTAAAGAGAATGAACGTTTCCCCGCTCGGCAGCGCGGCGCTCGCGGGCACGACGTATCCGATCGATCGGGAGATGACCGCGAAAGCGCTGGGCTTCGACGGCGCGTGCCTCAACTCGATGGACGGCGTTTCGGACAGGGATTACTGCGTGGAGCTGTTGGCCGCTTTTTCGCTCGTCATGACGCACCTTTCCCGCTTTGCGGAGGAGATCGTGCTGTGGTCGAGCTGGGAATTCAGGTTCGTCGAGCTGGACGATTCCTTTTCCACGGGTTCGTCCATCATGCCGCAGAAGAAAAATCCGGATATGGCCGAGCTCGTGCGCGGCAAGACGGGCAGGGTGTACGGCGATCTGATGGCGGTGCTCACCGTGCTGAAAGGGCTTCCGCTCGCCTACAACAAGGATATGCAGGAGGACAAAGAGGCCGTGTTCGACGCCGCGGAAACGGCGGAAAAGTCGCTCGCCGTATTCGCCCCGATGGTAAAGACCATGCGCCCGATCAAAGAAAACATGTACGCAGCCTGTCGGAAGGGCTTTATCAACGCCACCGACCTGGCGGACTATCTCGCGAAAAAGGGCATGCCCTTCCGCGCCGCCTACAAAACGACGGGCGAACTCGTGGGGGCGTGCGTGAAAAAGGGCGTTACGCTCGGCGAGGTTCCGCTGGAGGAATATAAAAAACATTCGCCGCTGTTCGAAGACGACCTTTACGAGGCGATATCCATAGAAAACTGCGTAAAAAAACGCATTTCCGAGGGTTCGGCGGGATACGCTTCGGTCAAAAAACAGCTTGCTTTTGTAAAGGAATTTTTGCAATGAAAAAGGTTTTTATAGACGGCGGAAACGGCACCACGGGGCTGCAGATCGACGCGCGGCTTGAGGCGCGGGAGGACATAGAATTGCTCACCCTCCCCGAAGAACTGCGCAAGGACGCCGCCGCCCGCAAAGAGATGCTGAACGCGGCGGACATCGCGTTTCTGTGTCTGCCCGACGGCGCGGCGAAAGAGGCCGTTTCCATGATAGAAAATCCCGACGTCTGCGTGATAGACGCTTCTACGGCGCACCGCACGGACGAGGCATGGGCGTACGGTTTCCCCGAACTCGGGAAAGAATTTTACGGAAAAATCAAAAATTCCCGCCGCATCGCCGTGCCCGGCTGCCATGCGAGCGGCTTTATCGCGCTCGTCTACCCCCTCGTCGAGCGGGGACTGCTCTCTCCGTCGGCGCAGCTTACCTGCACTTCGCTCACGGGCTACAGCGGCGGAGGGAAGAAGATGATTGCGGAATACGAGGGCGCGGACAGGGAATATCTGCTGAACATGCCGCGCGTGTACGGCATATCGCAGCAGCACAAGCACCTTGCGGAAATGAAGAGCGTGTGCGGGCTGAAATCGCCGCCCGCCTTTATTCCCGTCGTATGCGATTATTATTCGGGCATGGAGGTGTGCGTTCCGCTTTTTAAGGATCAGCTCGCGGGCGGCGCGGAAGATATAAAGGCCGTCTATAAAGAACTTTACGGCGGCGGAACGGTGTTTTACGCGGAGGAAAGCGAAGGCGGCTTTCTTTCGGCGGGCAGGCTGACGGGGCGGGATACCATGGCCGTCGGCGTTTTCGGCAACGAAGAGCGGATACTGCTCGCGGCCCGCTACGACAATCTCGGCAAGGGCGCGAGCGGCGCAGCCGTGGAGTGCATGAACATCAAGCTGGGCGCGTCGACGACGAAAGCGCTCGTCCTGTAAGGAGATATTATGGAAATGATAGGCATAAGCGGCGGCGTGTGCGCGGCGAAGGGGTTCTGCGCCAACGGGATACACTGCGGCATCAGAAAAAACAAGACCAAAAACGACCTTTCCCTCATTTTTTCCGAAAAGAGGGCGGCGGTCGCCTGCGTGTACACGACCAACAAGGTAAAGGGCGCGCCCCTCGTCGTAACGAAAAAGAACGTTGCGGACGGTTATGCGCAGGCCGTTATCTGCAACAGCGGCAACGCCAACACCTGCAACGCGGACGGCGAGGAGATCGCGGAAAAAACCTGCGCCTTGCTCGCCGACGAACTGCATATAAGCGCGCGGGACGTGGTGGTTGCCTCCACGGGCGTAATCGGCCAGCCGCTCGGCATCGAGCCCTTTGCCCGCGGCATGCGGGAACTCGTGAGCGGGTTGGGAAACAAGAGCAGGGAAGCCGCGTACGGCATCATGACCACGGACACGAAGGTCAAGGAAGCCGCGGTGGAATTCGAGGCGGGCGGAAAGAAGTGCAGGATCGGCGGCATCGCCAAGGGTTCGGGCATGATACATCCGAACATGGCGACCATGCTGGTGTTTATCACCACGGACTGCGCCGTTTCGCCCGCAATGCTGCAAAAGGCGCTTTCCGGGGACGTGGCGGATACCTTCAACATGGTGAGCGTGGACGGCGACACTTCGACGAACGATATGGTTGCCGTGCTCGCCAACGGCATGGCGGGCAACGAGACGATAGAAACGGAAGGCGAGGACTTCGCGGCGTTCATGCGGGCGCTCAATTCCGTGAACGTCTGCCTGTGCAGGAGCATCGCGGCGGACGGGGAGGGCGCGACCAAACTGCTCGAGTGCAGGGCGTCGGGCGCAAAGGACGATAAAAACGCGAAAAGATCGGAAGAGCACACGTCT
>UQZE01000082.1 GCA_900545325.1 uncultured Eubacteriales bacterium | reverse complement strand
TGCAGATACACTTTTTTCACCTCATTTAAAAAATAGCACAATGTGCCTTATATAACTTGACAAAGGCACAATGTGCCTTTATAATATAAATCGGAGGTTGAATATGAAAAAAGATGTTGAAAGCGGGATTTATGAACAAAGAAGGTGGTTTCGTTTTTTAAAGTATATCCGCTGATAGCGTTTATCGTTTCGGAATGCGTGCTGCTGATCGCCGCGGTTGTTCAGGCTGTTTCGGGAGTTTATCTTTGGGGAATAGAGGAGTTGTCTCTCGCGATGCTTGCGACGCTCGTCGGCGGAACGTTGGCCGCGATGGCGCATTATTATATTTTAAAAGGATTTTTTTCTTTCTTTATTTTACATATCCTGTATATGGAAGAATATATGAAAAGGTAAAAACAGAGCAAAAGACGCGGGCGGCAAATTTTTGCCGCCCGCGTCTTTTTGAAAAGCGTCAAGCCGATTTGCGTTCAAACACGCGCACGGCGAGGCAGGTCATGTCGTCCGCTTTTTCGCCGTTCGATATTTTGAGCGCCTCGCGGAGCACTTCGTCCGCAAGCGTCTGCGGGTTCTTCGCGGGTTGTTTCTGTAAAAAATCTATGATGGAGGAGGCGGAACCGAAAGCGTCGCTTATGCCGTCGGTAACGAATACCATCATGTCGCCGTCGGCGAGCGAATCGCTCGTGATGCTCGGCGCAAGGTCGTCCAAGATCCCCATGGGCAGGGAACTGCCCTCCACGATTTTTATGCCGTCCTGCGTGAGGATAAAGCCGTAGGGTGCGCCGAATTTGATAAAGTCCGCCTTGAGGTCGTTCAGGTCGAAAACGCATACGTCCAGCGCGGCGAAACTGTCCTCGGTGTTCACCGCGAGCAGTTTGTTCACCGTGTTCATGATGAGCGGACTGCTCATTCCCGCCTTGTAAAAGCTTTCTATCAGGGAGAGCGACGCGTCGGAAATGCTCTGCGCGTATTCGCCGCTGCCCATGCCGTCGGAAAGCGCTACCAGGAATTTATCGCTTTCCAGCCGTTCCACGCAATGCGTGTCGCCGCACTTTTCGCTACCGTCCTTGTTGGCGGAGGCTACGCCGAACACCGCGTCGTATTTCGCGCTTTTTCTCAAAAGAACGAAGACCTTATCCTCCTGTATGAGCGCCCGTTCCGCAATGCGCATCGGTTCGCCGAGCGCGGCGGACACAATGCGTTCCAGCTTGGATACGGGCAGTTCCTCTCCGCAGAGAATGAGGCTTACGTTGATAAAATCGCCCTCGCCGTAGATCATTGTTTCGTCCGCGGTCAGCCCGCCTTTTTTGAGCGCGGAAGAAAGGCTGCGTTCCGCGCGGTTGCGGTATTTGAGCATCTGTCCCGTTTCAAAGGCGAGCCCCTTGAGTATTTCCGCAATGCCCAGGGCCTGCCCCGCGATGAGCTGGCGGCTCTTGTCGTAGTTGATCTCGTCCACCAGGTGTCCGCGGTATTCCGCAAGCAGCTTGTTCACGCAGAAAATCATATTGTTGGCGTGGATACAGTTGTCGGAAATCTCTTTCGGCAGGTCGATAAAGGATATTTTGCCCTTTGCCATGCCGATGGAAAGCAGTTTGTCCAGCGCGTTTGCCGAAGGCACTTTTTTCGCTTTGCAACGCGCGCGGTTGTCGCACGAGGAGCACACGGAGGAAAATATCTCTTCTGCGAGATGTTTTTTCGCGGCCGCTTCGCTCACGCCCGCTTTTTTGAGGTCGGTCAGCACCTTGCCGATTTCCAAAAAGACGCCCGAAAGCTCGTACAGGCGGTTGGAAAGGATACAGCGGTTTCGGTTGACCGTCTGCCGTACCAGCTGTTTTTCGCGGAAAAGGTAGAGTTTTTCTTTCAGTTCGCTTAAGTATTTCGTGGGGAACAGGCAGAACGCGAGGGCGCCGAATACGCCGCTTAAAACGTGCCACAGCCCGTAGGCCGCGTCTATGTGGAAAAGCGTCATTACCGCGAAGTCCGCGAGCGGTACGGCGGCCGCCGCGAGATAGCGGGAAACCTTCATGGCGGGCAGCGCCGCCAGCGCGAAAAACACGTATACGCCGATATAGCTTAAATTCCCGTAATAGACGGCGGCGGAAACGCCTAAAAGCGCCGCCGCCGTGGTGGAAATGCCCAGCGAATAGACGTAGGTCGTCATAAGCACGGCGACCACGGCCAAGGCCTTCCACACGTTGGGATCGAGCAGGTTGCTCACGCCCACGCCGAGGCACGCGACGAAGAGCGCCAGCGCGGCCAGTTCTTCAAAATCGCTTTTATATTTCAGCTTTTTGACGAGCGCGCACCGAAAGGCGGGCGGCGAAACGACGGTGAGCACCACGGTAACGGCGATGACCGCTATCTTCACGTACAGATCGTAGTCGGTCATGAGAAAATAGGGGATAAAAGCCGCGAGAGAATAGAGCACGATCTCCGCGCGCGGTCTGGCGCCCGTCGCGCGGTAGATCGCGAACACCGCCGTGATGAACGCTCCGCCGATGGAGGCGGAAGCGAGCAGAGAACTCCCGCCCGCTGCAAGAAATGACAAAACAAACAGCGCGGGAGTAATGAAAATGGAAAAGTTCATGGCGAGAAAGGCCGTGAGCAGGGCGATCTGAAAGGGCTGAGGTTCGGCTATTAGACGGCAGAATACGGTCATCAGCGCGAACACGGCGGCATATTTTGCTATTGCCATAAAGTCGACGGCGTTTTTCAGTTTTCTTATATTCATTGCTTGCTACCCCGTAAATAATGTTTTACCGCCTAACTATACCACCCCGCGCGCGGGGAAGTTTGCAAAAGTTTGTCTGAATTTGGGTATTTATGAAATAATTTATAATAATATCGACTATAAAAAAAACGTATGAAAAAACGCTGTCAAAATCGGAAAAAATGTTGTAAAATGAAAACGTTAGCAAAATAAGAACGTCAAGGAGGACATAATTTATGATAAAGGTCGGCATCATCGGCTACGGCAATCTCGGCAAGGGCGCGGAAAAAGCGGTCTGTGCCGCAAAGGACATGGCGCTCGCAGGCGTCTTCACCCGCCGTGATCCCGCGGGCGTGAAAACGGTTTCGGGAGCCAAGGTTTATTCCGCGGACGATCTCAAAGACTTCGTCGGGAAGATCGACGTGATGATCTTATGCGGCGGTTCGGCCACGGATCTGCCGAAGCAGACGGCGGAATACGTGAAGATGTTCAACACGGTGGACAGTTTCGACACGCATGCGAAAATTCCCGAACATTTCGCGGCCGTGGACAAGGCGGCGAAAGAAAGCGGCAAGATCGGTCTGATCAGCGTCGGGTGGGATCCCGGCCTGTTTTCGATGGCCCGCCTGCTCTTCGGCGCGGTCCTGCCCGACGGTAACGACTATACTTTCTGGGGCAGGGGCGTGTCGCAGGGGCACAGCGACGCCATCCGCCGCGTGGCGGGCGTAAAGGACGCAAGGCAGTACACCGTGCCCGTGGAACAGGCGGTGGAGGCGGTGCGCCGCGGCGAAAACCCGCAGCTGACCACGCGCGACAAGCATAAGCGCGAATGTTACGTGGCTGCGGAGGAGGGCGCCGACCTCGCCCGCATTGAAAAGGATATCAAGGAAATGCCGAATTATTTCGCCGATTACGACACGACGGTGCATTTTATTTCCGAAGAGGAACTGAAAGAAAAACACGGCGGACTGCCGCACGGCGGTTTCGTGCTGCGGAGCGGCGCGACGGGCGAAAACAAGCATCTGCTCGAATTCTCTCTCAAACTCGATTCCAACCCCGAATTCACGGCGAGCGTGCTCACGGCATACGCGCGCGCCGTCGTCAAGCTGAGCAAGGAAGGCGTTTCGGGCGCGAAAACGGTGTTCGATATTCCGCTGAAATACCTTTCGGATAAAGAATACGGGGATATTATCGCGCATCTTCTGTGAAAAACTTTACAAATCGAAAAAAATATTGTAAGATATAGACCCGAGTCGGTTATACGGTCGCGGGGGCGGCGACGCCCATGAGGAAAGTCCGAGCATCACAGAGCAGGGCGCAGGAGAAATCCCTGTGGAGGCGACTCTAAGGAAAGTGCAACAGAAATAAACCGCAGGCGCGAGCCTGTAAGGGTGGAAAGGCGAGGCAAGAGCTCACCGTTTCTCCGGCGACGGAGAAAGCCATGTAAACCCCGCCCGATGCAAGATTGGGAAACGGCCTTTCGGCTGCTCGCTTGGCCGTTTCGTTTATATCGCTCGATCTTAACGGAAACGTTAAGGCTAGATAAATGACCGTACACGACAGAACTCGGCTTACAGACCGACTCGGCACTTTAAAAACGGCCGCCCCCGCGCAAAAGCGCGGGGGCGGTTTTGTTTTGAACGCGGCGGATATATTTTTGCGGAATTTGCGTTTTCCGTTGACAAATTTTTCCGAATGTTTTACAATCGAATAAAAGGCCGCAGCATGGCGGCGAAAAGCGAAACGGCGGATATTCTGCTGTTTTTGACGGCGCCCGCGGGCGTTACGGCGAAAGAAATGTTCGCCGTAAAACGCGCGACGGCGCGTTTTTGTGCGAACTTGCGCGGGCGGTTTCGGCGGAAGTCGGGAAAAAGTCAAAGGAGAGAAAAAATGGATAAAAAAGCGTTTTACAAGATAGGGTACGGGCTGTACGTGATCACCACGAACGACGGCGCAAAGGACAACGGCATGATCAACAACGCCTTCATGCAGATAACGACCGATCCCTGCGAAGTGGCAGTCGCCGTCAATAAGGCGAACTATACGCGGGAAACGGCGATAAAGACGGGGAAATTCAATATATCGGTGCTGAGCGAGGACGTTTCTTTCGACGTGATCAGGCGTTTCGGCTTTCAGTCGGGCAGGGATACGGATAAATTCGACGGTTTCGACAGCTGTTTCAGAATGCCGAACGGCATCATGGCGCTGAACAACCGTTACGCGAACGCGTTTTTCACCTGCAAGGTGAAAGATACCATGGACTTTTCCACGCATACGCTTTTCCGCGCGGAGGTTACGGACGCGGTTCTGCTGAGCGAAAAAAATACATGCACGTATGATTTTTACCAGAAGAACGTCAAGCCGAAACCGCAGCCGCAGGCGGCTGGAAAAACGGTGTGGCGCTGCACGGTGTGCGGCTACGAATACGAGGGCGATAATTTGCCGGAAGATTTCGTCTGCCCCGTCTGCAAGCACCCCGCGTCCGACTTTGAAAAGATAACGAGATAAAACGAAGCGGCGGCGCAGTTCTGCGCCGCCGCGTTTTTATTTTTTCAGATATACCATCAAAACGGCGATATCCGCGGGGTTAACCCCGGAGATGCGCGCCGCCTGCCCTAAATTGAGGGGGCGTATCTTGTCCAGCTTCTGCCTCGCCTCTATGCGCAGTCCCGCGATGGACATGTAGTCGAGGTCGGCGGGCAGAATTTTGTCTTCAAGCTTTTTCGCCCGCGCGATCTGTTCCAGCCCGCGTTCCAGATAGCCCGCGTATTTCGCGTCCGTTTCCGCCGTTTCCAGAATGTCGCGCGAAATGCCGCGGAATGCGCCGAACGCGTCGCGTATTTCGGCAATGGGAATATTGCGGCGTATCATGTCCGCGTAGCTGATTGCGCCTTTCAGTTCTCCGCCGCCGTGCGCCGCGATAAAGGCGTTCGCCTCCTTAGGCGTCTTTCTTTCGTTCAGTTCTTCGCTCGCCCTTTCGTATTCCTTCCGCCGCCTGAGGTGCTTTTTCCAGCGCCTGTCGTCCACAAGCCCGCATTCTCTGCCTATCCCGCTCAGACGGAAGTCGGCGTTGTCCTGCCGCAGGATAATGCGGTGTTCTGCGCGCGAAGTCATCATGCGGTAGGGTTCGTTCGTGCCCTTCGTAACGAGGTCGTCTATCAGCACGCCGATATAGGCCTGGTCGCGCCGCAATACGAGCTGTTCTTTGCCGCGCAGCGCGAGCGAGGCGTTCAGCCCCGCGATCAGCCCTTGCGCCGCCGCCTCTTCATAGCCGCTCGTCCCGTTGATCTGTCCCGCGGTGAACAGGTTCTTCACGCGCTTATATTCCAGCGTGGGCAGCAGGTCGAGCGAATCTATCGCGTCGTATTCTATCGCGTAGGCGTAACGCATGATGCGGCAGTGTTCCAGCCCCTTGACGGTGCGGTACATCTCCTGCTGCACTTCGTGCGGCAGGGAAGTAGACATGCCCTGCACGTAAACTTCGTTTGTATCCGCGCCCTCGGGCTCCAGAAAGAGCTGGTGGCGGTCCTTGTCGGCAAAGCGCACTACCTTGTCCTCGATAGAGGGGCAGTAACGCGGGCCTATGCCCTTGATCATGCCCGCGTAAAGGGGCGCGCGATGCAGGTTCGCGCGTATGATCTCGTGCGTTTTTTCGTTGGTATAGGTGAGGTAGCACGGCCGCTGGTTTTTCGGCGCGCCCTTGCTCATGTAGGAAAAGGGGTATATGTCCGTTTCGCCGCGCTGTATTTCCAGCGCGGAATAATCTATGCTTCTGCCGTCTATGCGGGCGGGCGTGCCCGTTTTGAAACGACGGACGGAAAAACCGAGGCCGACGAGGGAGGCGGTCAGTTCGTTCGCAGGGGCGAAACCGGAAGGTCCGCTCGGCCGCTTCCATTCGCCCGCGATCACGCTGCCGTTCAGATAAACGCCCGTGGCGACGATCACGGCTTTTGCTTTCAGCACGGAACCGTAGGCCGTCTTTACGCCCGTTACGGCGCCGTTTTCGGTGAGGATTTCCGAAGCCTCGCCCTGGACGATAAACAGGCCGGGGGTGTTTTCCAGCGTCTGTTTCATCAGACGGTGATAGAGGTTTTTATCCTCCTGCCCGCGCAGGGACTGCACCGCCGCGCCCTTGCCGCGGTTGAGCATGCGCAGCTGTAAGAGCGCCTTGTCGGCGTTTACTCCCATTTCGCCGCCGAGCGCGTCTATTTCCCGCACGAGGTGTCCTTTCGCCGTACCGCCGATGGACGGATTGCACGCCATAAAGGCTATGCTGTCGAGATTGAGCGTCAGCATAGCCGTCTTTTGTCCCGTCCGCGCGAGGGCGAGCGCGGCTTCGCAGCCCGCGTGTCCCGCGCCGACGACGACGGCGTCGAATTGTCCTTCGGTAAAGTTCGTCATTTTTTCAGTATCATGTTTTTGAGGTCGTTTACCTCGACTTCTATCTTGCGGCTGGTCTTGATGAGTTCGCGCACCTTATCGCGCGCGTACATCACGGTGGTGTGGTCCCTGCCGCCCATCTTTTGGCCGATGGTAACGAGGGGCAGGCTCATCAAATCGTCTATGAGGTACATGCAGATCTGCCGCGGTTCCACGACTTCTTTCTTTCTCGTCTTGCCGAGCAAATCGTTTTTGTTTATCTTATAGAAATCGCAAACGCACTTTATAATGTCGTCCGCCTTGATCTCTTCCTGCACGTTGCTCGCGGATTCCTTGAGCGCTTCCGCTGCGAGATCGGCAGTGATCGCCTTTTCGTGCAGCTTGGAAAAGAAAATGACCTTGGTCAGCTTGCCGATGAGCGTGCGGATATCTTCGCCGCCCGTTTCAGCGAGGTAGGTCAGCACCTTGATGTCCACCAGGCATTTTTTTTCTTCGGCCTTTTTCTTGAGAATGGCGATGCGCGTTTCCAGATCGGGCGGCTGCACGTCCGCCAAAAGCCCGCCCTCGAAACGCGTTTTCAAGCGGTCTTCCAAAAGCTCTATCTCGCTCGGCGAGCGGTCGGAAGTCAGCACGATCTGTTTGTTTTGCAGCACCAGCTCGTTGAAGGTGTGGAAAAATTCCATCTGCGTGCTTTCCTTTTTGGCGAGGAACTGCACGTCGTCAATGAGCAGCACGTCCACGTTGCGGTAGCGCCCGCGGAATTCCGAACCCTTGTTCGCGCCGCGGCTGATGCTCTCTATCAGCTGGTTGGTGAACTGTTCGCAGGTGGCGTACAGTACGTTGAGCGACGGGTTGTGCAGTTTTATATAGTTGGCGATCGCCATTAAAATATGCGTTTTGCCCAACCCCGTGCCGCCGTAGATGAAGAGGGGATTGTACGATTCGCCCGGATTTTCCGCCACCGCTTTGCCCGCCGCGAAGATATATTCGTTGGACGGTCCTACGACGAAGGAGTCGAACGTGAATGCGGGGTTGATGGGGCTGCCCTGCGGGGAATCCGCCGAAGTCAGGCGCACCTGTTTGAGATAATCTTCCTTGTTTTTGCCCACGTAAAGTTCAAAGTCCGTTACGCCCGACTTGGAATCGATAAGTGCGGCGCGGATTTTATCCGCAAGGGATTTGGCGATATGCGTGGCGAAAAACTCCGTGGGCACGCAGAGTACGATCTTGTTGCCCTTGAGGTCAACGGGGGTGAGAATTGAAACGTACGTCGAATAGGATACCGTGCTCACGGTATTTTCCAGCGTTTTCAGCGTATTATTCCATAAAATCTCGTAACTTTCCATAAATCGTACCTCTTATGTTGCAATTACCGCCGTTTTTTTGTATAATGATAAGCGGCGGCAAAAGAATGTTTTATAAAAAAATCGTCAAACAATAATATACTACAAAAAGCCGATAAAGTCAATCAGAGTAAAAAGCATTATGTTGATAAAATCCCTGCACCTGAAAAATTTCAGAAATTACGCGGAAGAGGAATTTCTCTTCGACGGCGGCGTGAACGTCCTCACCGGGGCGAACGCGCAGGGCAAGACCAATGCCGCCGAAGCGGTGTTTCTGCTCTGTACGGGTTATTCGCCGCGGGCGACCAAGGACAACCAGCTGGTGAAAAAGGGAGAGGAACGCGCGGAAATAGAATGTCTTGCCGAAAGCCGTTACGGCGACGTGCATATCGAAATGAGCATCGGCCGCGCGGATAAAAAGAGCGTGAAGATAAATTCCACGCCTATTATGCGCATAGGGGAGCTGCTCGGCAGATCGGAAGA
>UQZE01000081.1 GCA_900545325.1 uncultured Eubacteriales bacterium | reverse complement strand
ATCTTTAAAATCAAAGTGTTCTTCATATTCGGCAATAATATCTTCGATGTCGCCGACGCTATTTGCTTTAAGTTCCTTTCTCAGTTCATTCAAATACTGTGTTTTTGTCATTTTAATTATCTCCTTTTATAATTTTATTTACCGTTTCGGCAAATTTCAGCCATTCCGCAGAATCTTCCTGAAATTCGTTCAGCCCCGTCTGCGTGATTGAGTAGTATTTTCTGGGGGGGCCGCCGCTTTCTTCCGAAAGATAAGTCTTAACAAAACCGTCCGCTTTTAATTTTCTTAAAATCGGATAAACCGTGCCGTCAGCTATATCTATTTTTTGGGATATATATTCAGACAGTTCATAACCATACATGTCTTTTTTGCTGAGTATCGACAGGATACAAAGTTCTATCACGCCTTTTTTATATTGTATATTCAAAACATCGCCTCCTTGTAAATTTTGTTTACTACTATATATTATTCAATAGTTGGAAGTTTGTCAACTGTTTTGCAAAAAATTTTTTTAAAAAATTATTGACACGGTGTCAGATTTGGTGTATAATACAGTTGCTGACACGGTGTCAAAAATTCGGAGGGTATTATGCCAAAGGACGTAAAAGATCTTGCGGCTTCGCGCAGGGAAGAGATTGTCAACGCCTGCGAAACGCTGTATAAGACGAAGAGTTTCAAGGATATCACCATTAAAGATATCGGCGGGGCGACCACGTTTACGCGGACTTCCGTTTACAATTACTTTGAAACGAAAGAAGAAATTTTTCTCGCCTTGCTTACGCGGGAATATCTGCTTTGGGTGCGTGATCTGCAAACGCTGCTCGGCGAAAGCGTTTTGAGCAGAAAGGAGTATGCCGAGGCGCTGGCCCGCAGTCTGCAGGCGAGGCCCGTCATGCTGAAACTGCTTTCCGTAAACATGTACGAGATCGAGGGGAACAGCCGCATTGAACGTCTTACCGAATTCAAAAAGGCATACGGAGCGGCCATAAAGGCGATTTCGCAAAGTTTTGTAAAGTCGTTTCCCGAAAGGGGAGAACGCGGGGCGGAGAGTTTTGTATATTCCTTTTTTCCCTTTCTCTTCGGCATTTACCCTTATACCAACGCCACGGAAAAACAGAAGGCCGCGATGGCGGCGGCCGGCGTGAAGTACGCCGCGTTTTCCGCGTTCGATCTCGCGTACAACGCGGTCATAAAATTGTTGCAATAAAAAATTTATATAAAGGAGAGGAAACGTTATGGACAAAAAAATTCTGGTAGCATATTTTTCGTGCAGCGGCGTTACCGCGCGCGTGGCAAAGACGCTTGCCGAAACGGCGGGCGCCGACCTGTTCGAGATCAAACCGAAAATGCCTTACACGGCGGCAGATCTCGACTGGACGGACAAAAACAGCAGGAGCAGCGTGGAAATGCGCGATCCGTCCTCCCGTCCCGCCATTGCGGACAGGGTGGAAAACATGGCGCAGTACGGCGTTGTGTTCGTGGGCTTTCCCGTATGGTGGTACGTCGCGCCGACGATCATAAACACCTTTCTCGAAAGTTACGATTTTTCGGGAAAGGTCATCGTGCCCTTCTGTACGTCGGGCGGGAGCGGTCTGGGAAAAACGGAAAGCGTCCTGCGCCCGCTTTGTTCGTCCTCGGCCGAATGGCGCGAAGGCAAGCTGTTGAACGGCCGCCAAAGCGGGGAAACGCTCGCGGCGTGGATAAAAGAACTTAAATTATAAAGGAGAAGGACGATGTTAGGAAATTTTACGTATCATAACCCGACGAAACTTTATTTCGGCAAAGACGCGCTTAAAGGATTGTCGGAAGAACTGCCCAAATACGGCAGGAACGTGCTGCTCGTTTACGGCGGCGGTTCTATCAAGAGAAACGGCATATACGACGACGTGGTTAAAATTCTGAAAGACTGCGGCAAAAACGTCTTTGAGGACGCGGGCGTGATGCCCAATCCCACCTCGGAAAAGCTGGAGGAGGGCTGCGAGCGCGCGAGAAAGGCCGAGGCCGACCTCATTTTGGCGGTGGGCGGCGGTTCGGTTTGCGACTATGCCAAAGCCGTTTCCGTTTCGGCGTACTGCGGCGAAGATCCGTGGGAAAAATATTTTATCCGCTTTGAAGAGCCTGACTGCAGGATTATTCCCGTGGGCTGCGTGCTGACCATGGTCGGCACGGGCAGCGAGATGAACGGCGGCTCGGTCATCACCAACCGCGCGCAGAAACTCAAAATAGGGCATGTTTTCGGCGACAACGTGTTCCCGAAATTTTCCGTTCTTAACCCCGAATACACCTTTACTCTGCCGAAATACCAGATGATTGCGGGATTTTTCGACATCATGTCGCATATTCTCGAACAGTATTTTTCGGGCGAGGACGACAATACCTCCGATTATATCGCGGAGGGCCTGCTCCGCTCGCTCATACGCAGCGCGGAGATCGCGGTTGAAAATCCGACGGATTACGAAGCGCGCAGCAACATCATGTGGACGGCGACATGGGCGCTCAACACGCTTATCGCTTCGGGTAAGTCCACCGACTGGGAGGTGCACATGCTCGGGCAGGCCGTCGGCGCGCATACGGACGCCACGCACGGCATGACGCTCGCCGCCGTTTCCCTGCCGTATTACCGCTATATTCTGCCCTACGGCTTGCCTAAATTCAAGCGTTTCGCCGTGAACGTATGGCAGGTGGACGCGGCGGGCAAGAGCGACCTCGCCGTGGCGGAGGAAGGGCTTGCGGCCATGGAAAAATGGATGAAAAAGCTCGGCCTCGTGATGAATATCGGCGCGCTCGGCGTGAAGGAGGACATGATAGACGCCGTTGCGGAGAGCACGCTCATCATGGAGGGCGGCTACAAGGTGCTGACGAAACAGGACGTCGTCGCCGTATTGAAAGCGAGCCTGTAAAAAAACAATTCGGAAAACCGAAACGCCCCCGAAAAGTCTGACCGACTTTCGGGGGCGTTTTCGGTTTGCGGAACGGATTTTATAAATTTAAATAATATTTTTTACTGTAAATTAACATAATTTATGATATAATAAATTAAAATCGGAGAATTTCGGGGTGAGATTATGATCGAACTGAAACATGTGGATAAGATATACGGCAAGGGAGAGGGCGCGGTGCACGCGCTGAAGGACGTGAACGTCGAGATCGAGGACGGTAAGTTCACAGCCATTCTCGGCAAAAGCGGGAGCGGAAAGTCCACGCTTATGAATATTATCGGCGCGCTCGATTCCCCGACGAGCGGAGAAGTGTTTGCCAACGGGAAAAATCTGACGAAGATGTCCGCGGACGAACTTGCGGATTACCGCAACAAGACGACGGGATTCGTGTTCCAATCCTTCTATCTGGAACCGACTTTCACCGTGCTCGACAACGTGGCCATGCCGCTCGTCATTGCGGGCGTGGACCGCAGGACGCGGGAAGAGAAGGCGAAAGCGGTTCTGGAACAGCTCGGTTTAAGCGATAAAATCGGCAAGATGGCAAACGAGCTTTCGGGCGGGCAGAAACAGCGCGTATCCATCGCGCGCGCCCTCGTGCACGACCCCGATATCGTGCTAGCGGACGAACCGACGGGCAATCTCGATTCGCAGAACGGCGCGGAGGTCATGGCGCTTTTGCGGCAGATATGCGATTCGGGCAAGAGCGTGGTGCTCGTTACGCATAACATGGAGGACGCGAAAAACGCGGACAACGTTATTTTTATCAAGGACGGCGTCGCCGAAATGCGCGGGGGCCTGCAATGAAAATGAGGGACGTATGCAGGATCGCGCTGCATAACTTATGGTACAACAAGAGCAGAACGCTTTTCACGGTGGTCATCATAACGATCGTCAGCGCGCTCATCATGACCATCAGCCTGCTCGGCATATCGTTTTTCAAAAATTACGAAAACGTCAACGCGCTGCGCCTGCAGAGCGGCGTATCCTATACGCTGAATGGAAGAACGGGCGGGGCGATAAAAGGCTTTACCATGGAGGACTTTGCCGCGGTAAACGCCGTAACGGAAAAATACGGCGGCATTATCGACAGAAAATACCTCCAAATGGAAGAAATGACGATATATTACGGCTTTTCCGAGGACATAAGCGAAGAAGAGTTCGGCGCGCGGCTGTCCGAGGGCGGCTGCAAATCGGTTTATACCGATTATGCCGGCGGCGATTCCGTCGCGGCGGATTTCAATATGTACGATTTTACGGGACGGGAGCCCGTCGTCGGCGGCCGCAAATGGGAAAGTTCGGACGCAGGCGCCGCCCGCGTGTGGCTGAGCGAGCGTTATTTGGAAAAATTTGCGGATGACGGCGTGAATATCGGAATCGGCGATAAGATCGCCCTGGCCGAAAAAAATTCTGCCGAAAGCGCGAAAATACTCGAGATCACGGGGATTATAGATCCCGAACAGACGAGAATAGACGAAGATTTCGCATACGAATGGCCGGTAGGCTTTATCGTGGACTATACCTGGTTTTTAAACGAATTCGGTTCGGCGGCGACGTCGGCCGACGGTTTCGGTTATAAAAATATGTTATTCGGCTATACGCCGCCCGCCGGGTTCAATTACCGCGCCCTTTACAGGGATATGAAAAAATTCGTAAAAGAAATGAATTCTGAGATAGAGCCGAACGTTCTCGACGGAAAAGCCGAGGCTCGGTTCGGCTGTCAGTATCTCGAATCGGTGAAAACGACGAATTTGATCCGCGGCATCGTTTTGGGCGCAATGAGCATGCTCGCCTTTTTCGTCCTGCTGCTGAGCGTCGGCAGCGTGGCGAACTCCATTTTCATTTCCGTCGACAAGAACCGCAAGTTCATAGGGCTGATGAAAGCGATGGGGTTGGAACAGCGCGGCGTGGTCCGCATCATATTGTGCGAATCGCTCTTCATGGTCATGCTGGGCGTATTGTTTGGGTTCGGCATTCTTTTTGCGGTGCGTCCGGCGGTAATCAGTCTGGAAAGCGCGGTGATTGCGGCGATTTACCGCGGTATGGAATACGCCGTAACCGTTAGCGTGCCCGCGTATCTGCCGATCGTCACGGCGGCGGTATTCTTTCTTTTCACCTGGCTGTTTTCGCGCGGCAGCCTTGCCGACATCGCAAAACAGGACGTAATCGCCACGATCACGGAGGCGGCGTAATGAGATTCAGGGATTATTTAAGGCTGGGAAAAATCAGTATAAAGAACCGCAGAAAATCCACGCGGAACACCGTGCGGGGCGTTTCGTTCGCGCTCGTCATGCTCGTTCCCATCGTGTTTTTCACGCTTTCGTTCTATGTCGGCATGACTTCGGAAGTGAACGCCGTAAAAACGCTGTCGAGTTTTAAAGTGCGGGCGTTCGAAGAACGCCGCGGTGAAGGACGGAACGAGGCGCCGTATCTCGGCGACGAGGAAGTGGCGGCGATAGAGCGCGAAAGCTCGATAGAAGACATCGTTTACGGGCAGACCTATCGCATCTACGATTTCAGCGTGGAACTCGGAGGCAGGCGGTATGACATAACCGACGATAACTGCGGTTTCGGCGATCCGTCGCAAATCTGCGTAGAAAAACGTTTCGATGTGGTGGACGTAAACAGGAGCGGCGGCAAGATCGTTGCCGACGCGGCGGAGAGAGATCTGAAAAAGCAGGGCGCAAAGCTGTTTGCCGCGGGCGGTATGTTCGAAAACGGCGGAAGGGGCGAGGTTATTATTTCGGAAACGCTCGCCAAAAAATGCGGCTTTACGGCGGAAGAGGCTGCGGGCAAAAACTTCACGCTCCTCGTGCGGGAGGATCTGGAAGATCTTTATCCGTATATAGACGACGACGCCGATCCCGACAACGAATTTGTCCGTCCGGATGAAAGCGAACCCGTCGAAATCGCCGCGGCGACCGATTTCAAGGTGGCGGGCGTCATTTCGGAAGAATTTTACGGGCTCCCCTGCGGCGAGTCGCATATATATTTTACGTACGATTCCCTTTACGAAAACGGCGCGCTCGCTTACTTTCCCGAAATCCGCACGGGAAAGGAGGGGAGCAATTCCGATATCGTGTACACATACGAGGCCGATCTCACAACGCTCGGCGAGCGCGCGGCGCGCGAAAACCGCCTGTTTCTCGCTCTTCCCGTCATAAAGCTCGAAGATACGGATCTTTACGGGGATATAGCCGCCCGCCTGCCCGAAAATCTCACGCTGCAATTTAAAAACTATTCGGCCGCGGAAAAATACGTTCCCGTGCTGAACGGCATATTCGCCGGTCTCACGGGCGATTCCGGGGAAAATTACAGAATATATTACGTTTCCGAAGAATTCGATAGCTTTTATATGTTCAACCTGATCGGCGGATATATGATGATCGTTATGTACTCGTTCGGCGGCATTATCCTTTTCGCAACGCTGCTCAACCTGTTCAATACCATAAATTATTCGGTGCAGGTCCGCCGCAATTATATCGGCATGATGCGCGCCGTCGGCGCGCGGCGGAAAACGATACCGAAACTTTACCTGGTGGAAATCCTGCTCATTTTCGCGAGGAGCCTGCCATGGGTGCTGGTCTTCGGCGGAGGCTTGTCGCTGGCGCTCAAACTCATTGTCGATTCGTCTTTCAACATATACGGCGCCGACTTTCTGAACGTAACGCTTTCGCTCAATTTCTGGTATTTCTTTGCGGCGTTCGCCCTCGTAGCGGCCGCATTGTTCCTCGTGGCATACGCGTTCAGCGCTATCGCCTGCCGCCGCGTCGCGCGCGGTCCGATACTGGAAGTTCTTTCCGACGAAAAATAATCATACGGGATAAAGCGGCGGGTAAATTTTTTATCCGCCGCTTTACTTTCTCTTTTTCGGGTGGTATAATGGATAAAAAACGGCGGGCGCGGCCCGCGGAGGAGTTTTTATGAGATATGCGATTTACGGCGCGGGCGCGCTGGGCACGGTGCTCGGCGCCTATATAGCGAAAGCCGGTGTGGAAATCGACCTCGTCAACCGCAACGAAAAACACGTGGCGGCGTTAAAAGAGCGCGGCGCGAAGATCGTCGGCACGGTGAATTTCACCCAGAAGGTAAACGCCCTGCTTCCTTCGGAAATGACGGGGAAGTACGACGTGATCGTTCTGATGACCAAACAGCGCGACAACGCGGCCACGGTGAATTTTTTGAAAGATTATCTGAAAGAGGACGGCGCGATCTGCACCTGCCAGAACGGCATGCCCGAACCGAAGATCGCGGAAATAATCGGGGCGGACCGCACGCTCGGCTGCGCCATCGCCTGGGGCGCGACTTTCCACGGCGAGGGCGTTTCCGAACTGACGTCCAGTCCGGATGCGCTCACCTTTTCTCTGGGGCAGATAGGAAACTGCAAGCGGCTCGAAGATGTGCGGAAACTCTTTTCCCTGATGGGCACGGTCGTGGTGGAGAAAAATTTTCTCGGCGCGCGCTGGTCGAAACTCCTGATCAACAGCGCCTTTTCCGGGCTTTCCACCGTTACGGGCGGCACGTTCGGCGAAGTTGCAAAAACAAAGTCCTCCCGCAAGGTCGCGCAGAAAATCATAAAGGAATGCATCGACGTCGCCAAGGCCGCGCATATTTCGATAGAACCCGTACAGGGGCATAAGATAGACAAGCTCTTCGACTATAACAACGCGCTGAAAAAAGCCGTATCATTCGCACTCATTCCCGTCGCCATGAAAAAGCACGCAAAGCTCATTTCCAGCATGCTGCAGGATCTCAGGAACGGAAAGAAGTGCGAAATAGACTTTATCAACGGTACGGTGTGCGAATACGGCGAAAAATACGGCGTGAAAACGCCTTTCAACGCCAAGACCGTGGAGATCGTGCACGGCATAGAGGACGGCGCGTACAAGCCCGAATTTGCCAACGTGAAACTCTACGAAAAACTTTTTTGATATGGGCGTTACGTATAAAACGCGCTGCGCAAAGTGCGGCTACAACAAGGAATTCAAACTCGGCGTAGGCTTTTTCGGGCTGGAAGTGCCCGAACGGGCGGAAAGGGACATTTTGAGCGGACGTCTGGGCGGGGAAATAAAAAAGTTTTATTCCGCCTGCAAAAGTCCGCGCGTGCTCGCGGGGCGGGCGGTGTACCGCTGTCCGTATTGCGGCGATTTGCAGAATATCCCCGAAATTATCGTACAAGACGAGGACGGCGCGGAATACTTACACGAATACCTTTGTACTAAGTGCAGAAAGGCAAAACTCGTGAAGATCGGCGCAGGGGACGAGTTTCCCGACCTGCCCTGCCCGAAGTGCGGGGAAAAGCTGAAAGTCGTAGATACGGAGGCGTGGGATTGAATTTCCGCGCGTCCGCCGACGGGCGGGCGCATGGAAAAGCCCGCGGCAGGCCGCGGGCGGTATTTTATAGATTTTCCATATCTATTTCGAGGTCTTTGTAATAAAAGCGCATATCCCTTTCGGAAATGGAGCGGTGCACGCGGCAGGGATTGCCGAACGCCACGCAGTTTGCGGGAACGTCTTTCGTAACGACGCTGCCCGCGCCGATCACGGCGTTGTCGCCTATGCTCACGCCCGGCACGACGATGACGCCCGCGCCCAGCCACACGTTGTTGCCGATGCGCACGGGCAGGTTATACTGCGCGGCCTTTCTGCGTATGTCGGGGCGCACGGGGTGATTTGCCGTGGCGAGCACCGCGTTCGGGCCGATCATCACGTTGTCGCCGATATAGATATGCGTGTCGTCCACGAGCGTCAGGTTGAAGTTTGCGTAAAAATTGTCGCCGATATGGGTGTTTTTTCCCCAGTTCGCGCGGAGGGGCGGCTCGATATAGCAGTTTTTGCCGATTTCGGGAAATATTTCCTTAAGCAGCCGCGCGCGCTTTTCCTGTTCTTTCGGGCGCGTTTCGTTGTAATCGCAGATCCGCTCTATACATTCGAGCTGTTCGTTCATGAGCTTTTCGCCGTTGCAGTAATAAATCCTGCCGTCGTGCATTCTCTTGATTATTTCTTCGTAATCCATATGGCCTCCCGCCTTGTTGAAACTTAACATCTATTATACCGCGCGGCGGAAATTTGTCAAGCGAAGCGCGTAAAGGTTAT